>JBGPDI010000004.1:0-98475 GCA_041482215.1 Candidatus Acidiferrum sp.
AGATAAGGACTTAGAAATGGCTGCAAAGGTCCAGACCTTTGCAGCCATTAGACTTCTGGGGATGCTCCCCAGAAAAGGCGCCTAACCAATAGGAACAACGTGTTGAAAGATCACAGGTAGCCCCCACCGGTAGGCCACTTTTCTCCGCCAATTGGCGTCAATATTTCCAGTAAGATCTGACACTTGAGAGCCATTCCGATGCCAAGAAGGCTGTTCGCCCTGGTGCTAGCTGCTGGCTCCACCCTCGTTCAAGCACAGCAATCGTCAACGCAAGAAGCTTTACCCTCCCAAACGCAACCGGCACCACAGCCCGCCGCCCAGCAAAGCGAAGCGCGAACCAAAATCAGTGTCAATTCCGATCTCGTTGTCCTCCCTGTCACTGCCAAAGATCGCCGGGGCAATCTTGTCCCCGATCTTCAGAAAGACGAGTTTCGCATCTTCGACGATGACGTCGAACAAGCCGCCGAAGTTTTCACTGCGGAAGCCTTTCCACTCTCGATGGTCGTTCTCATCGACGACGATCTGAAATCGAAGGACGCCGCACAGATGGCTCCCACTCTGCGCGCAATCACCGGCGGAATCAGTCCAAGCGACGAGGCTCTCATCTGCCGCTTCGACCTGTCGTTCTATCCAAGCGAGGGATTCACAAGCGATCTCAACAAGCTATGGGCCGACCTGAAGGACGCTCAAGACCACAGCGGCCCTTCTACCTCTGGCCCCATTCCTTTTGTTACTCCGCCATCGAGCCATCCTCTCGGCGTGGGTGAACCGCCCCAGGCAGCGCCAACTAACCTTGGATCCCGCCCAACCAAAGCTCTCGATGACGCGGTCCATTCCGCGGCCGGATTACTTCATGATCGTGGGGCGAGTCGCCGCAAGATTATCCTTCTGATCTCCGATGGGCTTAATGGGCCCGAATTCAACCGCCATACTTACCCTGACACTCTCGAGGCTCTCCTTCACGACAATATATCCGTATACAGCTTAGCTGTCGGAAACTCTCAAAAGAGAAGGTTTTCCCGCCTCGTCAACTACGCGAACGACTCCGGCGGCGACATCTACTACGCTGTCCAGAGTGCGGCCATGGAAAGACTCTATTCGCAAATCACTGAAGAAGCCCGACACGAGTACACTCTGGCTTACGTGCCCCACGGCAACGACCGCAACGCCAAATATCACAAGATAGAAGTTCGTACAACACGCGAAGGTGTCACCATCAAGACGCGGCAGGGTTATTACACCGATCCTATTGCCGATCCTCCAAAACGGTAGCAGTCGGGTGGGCGGACTGGAACAGCACAACCGAGTGGGGTCTAGTTTGTAGATGCGGAGGTCGTGGTGGATTCGGCGAGGAGGCGCTCGATGGTGGATTGGGTTTCGCGGGCGAGGGCGGAGTTAGCTTCGCCGGTGGCAGAGCTGGCGAAGCCGGCGTGAATGGTGCGGACGCGGCCGTCGCGGCCGAGGAAAAGAGTGGTGGGATAGGCGCCGAAGCCGACAAGCTGGGGAAGCTTGTTGGGGACTTCGCCGATAGCGCCAGCAAGGAGGACAGGGTACGGGATTGCAAATTCCTGGATGAAGGACGCAATGCGGGGATTGTCTTCGGCGGGGTCGCCGGCGGCTTCGAAACTCAGGCTGACAATTTCCAGGCCGCGGGAGTGGTATTGCTTGTAGAGGTCGACGAGAAACGGAGCTTCGTCGCGGCAGTTGGGACACCAAGTGCCGCCGACGGCGACCAGCAAGACTTTACCGTGAAATTGCTCGTCGGTGCTGTTGACGAGCTTGCCCTCTAGATTTGGAAATTGAAATTCAAACGGTTTGCCGGAATCTTTGACGCTGCTGTAGCTCGCGGGGTCGGGCGGTTCGGGGATACCCTTACTGCGAGCTTCGGCGATGGGGGCGGCGAGATATTTGTTGAGGCGATTATAAGTCACGTCGAGAGTGCCGTCGGGCTGGATCACGGCTTCGAAAAGAACGGGACGTTCCCCGGCGAAATGGCTGAGGACCAGAGTACGACCCTGCCAGCGGCCTGTGAGCATGCCGGTGTCTCCGTCAATGCGCAGAATAGACCCGGAAACTTCAGGGCCGGACTGACGAAGAAAGAGTTTCCAAGAAAGAGCGGAGCGAGAATCTTTCGTAGAGCTTTTGTCTTCGCCGACGAGTTTCATTTCCCAGCTGCCAGCGATCTGCGGGCTGGAGGCGGATTCGGGAACGGAGGGACGAGATCGGCGAGCGCGAAAGGCGTACTCTTTACCGTTCTTGCGATTGTAACGATAGGTGCCGCGAAATTCTTCTCCATCGAACGTCGCTGTAAGCGTGCTATTGAGGAATTCGTATTGAAGAAGGAGTTCGTTGCTGACGAAACGGCCGGAAGTGGAACCGATTTTTTTACTGTCTTCGAAAAAAAAGCCACGGACCTCGCCGTTGGTGGAGGAAATTTCAAAACGAAATGGAACTTCGGCTTGGCCGGCGAGGACTGAGGCATCCCAGAGGCCGTCGATGTTCGATTGCGCTGAACTGGGACTGGGCGATACCAGCACGAAGAGGAAAAAGAAAACGAGACTCACTCCGCGGGAGACGGAAGGAATCGAATGCCAACGCGAGTGCTGATGGATGGACATTGTCTAGGCGGCGCCGGCGGCTTTGGCGCCTTCGACTTCGAGAAGTTTGCCTGAACGCACGTCGTAGAGAAATCCGTGGACCGGGATGGATTTGGGGACGAGCGGATGATTGCGGATCCGGGCGACGTCGTCCAAGACGGCTTGCTTCTGGTTGCTGATCGTGAGCCACTCGATGTATTCGCCGGCGCGGGAGCCGGGGCCTTTGCCGACGTCCTTGAAACCATGAGGGGTGAGGGCCGCGGTTTCGAGGCTTGCGGCGAGGAGACCGCGCATGACGTCGTTGGTGAAGAATTCCATACCGCAATCGGTGTGGTGAATGACGAAGAATTCGCGAGTGCCGAGAAGTTTGTAGCTGATCACGAGAGAGCGGATGGCGTCATTGCTGGCGCGGCCGCCGGCGTTGCGGATGACGTGGGCGTCGCCTTCGGCGAGGCCGGCGTACTTGGCGGGATCGAGACGCGCGTCCATGCAGGTGAGAATGGCGAAACTGCGGGCGGGAGGCAGGGCGAGTTTGCCTTTTTCACCGAAGTTGGCGCTGTATTGCGAATTGGCTTCGAGTACTTCAGAAAGAATCTTGGTCATAGCGGGCTCCTTTGGATTCAGATGGATTACTCAACAGCGTTTGGTCCAACTACGCTTACGGGCAAGTCCCAATGGGCTTCGATAAGTTCCCAACGGTGATTTTCTTCGCGCTTGAAAGTTTGCTGGTCAGGGAAGAGCTGGAGTGCGAGTTCGTCTTCATGGGAAGCCGCTGCGTGATTCTTGAAGACGATGAGGACGCGGTAGTCCCAACGGGTGTCTTCGCCGGTGTGCAATTCTGGTTTGTAAACGGTGTACTGCGTAACGTAGCCGAGCTGCTTTGAGCGGTCCAGGATGGCGAGCTGGTATTTCTTGAGGAGCTGGTAGAACTCAGTGGAGTGACCCCACTTCACTTTGTAGACCCATTCTTCCAGATAGGGTTGATTAGCAGGGTCAGCGGCTGCGGATTGCGGGGGCCGGGCGGAGGAAGAAGCGGAACACGACACGAGCAAGAAAAGAAGGCCTAGCGTGGTGTGCCATACGTAGTGCGTCCAGTTGTTGCTGCTGTCCTTCATAGAATGATTCCCTTCCCCCACTTGTTCGGCACATTCAGGTTTTTACAAAAACTGCGACTGCCATGAAACTAAAATTTTGGAGGCGCGAGGCGGAATCGAACCGCCGATAATGGTTTTGCAGACCATTGCCTTACCACTTGGCGACCGCGCCTTTGTTGAAAAATCTTCAGTGATCAGTCATCAGTTGAAAAAAAACACCAAGTAACAGACCACATTTCTGAATGAGAGCTGGACGGGTTCAGCCGGAGACAGTGAAGCTTTGCCCGTCCAGTTCCCTGCTCTGCACTACAAACTTTTTTGAGGGCTCCTTTTTCCCGATTTGTTTTCGGTTGTCACTTTTCCGTTTTCAGGCGGAAAAGAAAAACAATCTAAGGGTGATGCAACTGGCTGAAGTAGGGCGCAGCATGCTGCGCCACTACAACGGAAACGGCCCGGTGAAAGCGGCCCGCCGCGAACAGCGGCCTACGGCGGCTGAGGCTGGCGGGGCTAAAGCCCCACCCCTACAAATACTGGCGGGACCAGACCGCCACTACAAGGCGGCGGGGAAATGCGCCCGCAGCTAAGAGCTAGCGGGCGGTGGCGGCTAGCTCGGGTTGAGTGGCGCGTGCATCGTTGACGATGGGTGCGCCGATCAAGTTGCCCCACTCGGTCCAGGAGCCGTCGTAGTTGCGTACCTGGCTGAATCCCAGCAAATATTTGAGGACGAACCAGTGTGGGAGCTGCGTTCGCCGATGCGGCAGTAAGCGATGACTTCGTCGGTGCCGGTGATGCCTTTCGCCTCGTAGAGTTTTTTGAGGTCATCGTAGGACTTGAAGGTGCCGTCTTCGTTGGAGGCCTGAGCCCAAGGGATATTCGCCGCCTGGGGAATGTGGCCGGCGCGCTGGGCGGTTTCGGTCATGCCCGGAGGGGCGATGATCTTGCCGGTGAATTCGTCCACAGAGCGAACGTCGACGAGCTGGCCGGGCTTGCGGCCATCCACGATGGCGAAGACTTCTTCCTTGCGAGCGCGGAGGGAATCGTCGGTGCCGGAGATGTGATAAGAGCCCGGCGCAACCTTTGTCGCGTCGGCAGTGAGCTGGCGCTTTTCTTCGAGCCACTTTTTGCGGCCACCATTAATGAGGCGAACGTCCTTGTGGCCGTAGAGCTTGAGCTGCCAGAGGGCGTAGGCGGCGAACCAGTTGTTGTTGTCGCCGTAGAGCAGGATGGTGGTGCTGTTGGAGATGCCGGAATCGCTGAGAAGTTTTTCGAGAGTGGACTTATCGATCAGATCGCGGCGGATGTTGTCCTGGAGCTGGGTCTGCCAGTTCCAGCCGACAGCGCCGGGGATGTGGCCCTGTGCGTAGGCGGTGGTATCCACGTCCACTTCGACGAAGCGGAGATTGGGGGAGTTGAGATTGTGAGCGGCCCAATCGGTTGAAACCAGAACTTCGGGGTGCCTGTAGTCGGACATTTCGTTCTCCTGTTTGCGTTTGGCTCTGAAAATTGTTTGGTGCAAAAACAAAAAACCCACCTGCCGGTTAATTCTGGCGGTGGGTGCGAAAAACTTTGAGGCTGATCAGGAAATTAAGAGGTCAGCCTCCCCGTGCCAGAAGACACACGCGTACAGCACATACAACAGTTGGAAAGCTGCGCGTTCTTCTGGTGGAAAAGTGACATTTTGAAAGCTTACAGGAGAAAGACGGAGATTGCAATAGTACCTCGAAAAAACGGGATTGGGGATTCGGAAAGGTGCGAGTTGACGGCTTAGATTGCGGTTGGGCTCGAAAAGCGGCAGTTAGACTGCCGCACTCCATATGGGCTTACGCCCTGGTTAGGGCGGACTCAGAGTCGTGGATCGGTGAAGAAGAAACCTGGGAGGCGAAGTTGGGAATGCGTGGGAGGGCGGAGACTAGTTTTTGGGTATAGGGATGGCGGGGGGCGCCGAAGATTTGGGAGGGAGGGCCGCACTCGACGATTTCACCGGAGTTTAGGATGGCGATGCGGTGGCAGAGTGCGGCGACGGAGAGGAGGTCGTGGGAGATATAAAGGATGCCCATGCCGAGTTCGCGATTGAGGCGCGCGAAAAGGCTGAGGATTTCGGATTGGGTGATGGTGTCGAGAGCGCTGGTGGCTTCGTCGGTGATGAGGAGGGATGGGCAATGAAGGATGGCCATGGCGATGATGACGCGCTGAGCTTGGCCGACGCTGAGTTGGGAGGGGCGGCGGCGGAGAAAGTCGGTGTCGTTGGGAAGACTGACGCTGGTCAGGGCACTAGCGATGGCAGCGGCGCATTGATCTTGCGTGCCGGTGGCGTGGGCGCGCCAGGCTTCGCTGAGTTGCGAGCCGATGCGAAGGGCGGGATTGAGGGAGGAGAGTGGGCTCTGCAGGACGATGCTGATTTCGCGACCACGGAGGGAGCGCATTTGCGATTCGGATTTCGCGGAGAGATCTTCGCCTTTGAAAAAAAGATTGCCGCGGGCGGTGCCGCCTTTTAAGTGAAGGAGGCGGAGAATCGCGAGCGAGATAGTGCTCTTGCCGGAGCCGCTCTGGCCGACGAGACCGAGAATTTCGCCGGGCTGGATATCGAGCGCGACGTCGCGGAGGACTCCGGGCTTGTTGCGGTAGTCGACGGAAAGCCGAAGCGACAGGAGTGGCGGAGCCTGGGTCACTTTTGAGCACCGAGAGCAGGATCGGGGCCGAGGCGGAGGACGTCGGCGTTCCAGAAAGCGTGGGGATCGAGGACGGAGGGCGCGGAGCCAATGACGGCCGGAGAGATGGCGGACATGGCGTCGCGATTGATGAGATAGATGAAAGGCTGCTGTTCAAAGGCGATTTGCTGGACGCGATCCCAATCGGCTTTGCGTTTTTTGTCGGTGGTGGCGGAGGCCTGCGACTGCATCAGGCGATCGATCTCCGCTTCCCAGGTCGTGGCGGGCTTGGATTGCTTGGGATTCCACTGATGATTTTCGGCGGAACTGAGCCAGACGTTCATCTGACTGTTGGGGTCGAGGTCGTTGTTGACGAAGCCGAGGAGGCAAGCTTCGTAGTCAAAGGTGCGGGTGATGCGCTCGATGAGGGAAGGAAAGTCAAGAGTGACGAGATTCACTTTGATGCCGATCTGAGAAAGATCCTGCTGAATCATGGTGACCATTTGCTCGCGGGGTTTGTTGCCGGTGCTGGTGACGACGGTGAATTCGACGCGATTGCCCAGGGAGTCGCGAAGCGTAGTGCCATCGAAGCGAAAGCCTGCTTGAGTGAGAAGGCGGAGTGCTGCGGCGGAATCGTAGTTCGGAGCGGGAAGGGCGGCGTTGAACCAGAAATGGTTGGCGGGGGAAATAGGGCCGTAAGCGGGCCGGGCGTGGCCGGCGTAAACGATGCGGGAGAGGTCGGCGCGATTGATGGCGAGAGAGATGGCTTTGCGAAATTCCGTGGAACGGAACCAGACTTTTTTGTAGTCCGGAAAGGCGGCGTGGGGAACCTGGTTGAACCATACAAATTCGGAATCGAGGCTGGGGCCTGCGTCGTGCGCGGTGGCGGGAGATTCTTTTTGGAGGCGGTCGAAGAGATCGGCGTCGACAGCATTGATGAGATGGATTTCGCCGCGGCGGAAGCGAAGAATTTCGATGTCGTGATTGTTCTGAATATCTAAACGAATGGAATCGAGATACGGCAGGGACTTCCCTTCCCTATCCTTTTTCCAGTAGTTGGCGTTGCGGCGGAGAAGGACGTAGGAGCCGGGATTGTAATCGGCGACGTAAAAGGGGCCGAGGACGGCCATTTCTTTTTTGGGGGAATGCGCGGAGAGAATGGCGACTTGATCGAAGAGGCGTTCGAGGCCGGCAACGGGCGCGGGGAAGGTAACGGTGATGGTGTCGGGGGACGGCGTCTGAATATTTACCTGGCCTTCACCGGAGCGGAAGGAGTCACCGGTCGGTGAGTGGAGTTGCGGATCCATGAGGGCTTTCACGGTGTAGGCAACGTCTTCGGAAGTGAAAGGCGTGCCGTCGGAGAAATGGAGGCCGCTGCGAAGATGAAATTTGATGGTGCGAGCATCGGGGGAGATTTTCCAGGAAACGGCGAGGGCGGGTTCGAGGGCTTGGGTCTGGCGATTGAGGCGCATCAAAACGCCGCCGGTGAGGTAGCGAACGATTTCGGATTGGCCGTCTTCGACGAGGAGAGGATTGAAGGTTTTCGGTTCGCCGTGGAGACAGAAATGGAGTTCGCCGCCGGACTGAGTGGCGGATTGAGCGCTGACGATGGCAGGGCAGATTAGCGCAAGCGCTAACGCCAGGAAAATCGAAACGCGGGGTATCACTGGGTGACCTCCTGCGAGGGAAGAACGAGTTGAAAGCACATGACGACGACAACGAGGAGGACGATGGGAGCGAGCCTCCAGGGATTTGCAGCGAGCAAGGAAAAATCTTCGAAGCCACGCATCAGGTTTCCCCAGGACGGCATTGGCTCCATGACGCCGAGGCCGAGGATGCTCAAGTTGGCTTCGGTCAAAATGAAGAGCGGGATGGAGATCAGGAATTGCGTGTAGAAGAGCGGGCGGAGATTGGGCGCGACGTGGCGCAGCAATAGGCGAAAAGGTTTGCAACCAGAAGAACGCGCAAGGAGCAGAAAATCGGAATCGCGAACGCCGCGCACGGCGGCGGCGATGACGCGGACGGAAGCTTGCCAGCCTAGCAGGCCCATCATTAGAAAGGCGATGACAACGGAGACGAGGGGCGGAACGTCGAGCGGCAGCAGGGCGCGCACGACTAGAAGAAGGAAGAGCCAGGGGAGGGCGAGGGAGAGGTCGGTAACAGCAAGGATGATGCGTTCGAACCAGCCTCCGAGAAGACCGGCGACGCTGCCGAGCAAAGCGGCGATAAGAGTGGAAAGAAGAGCGGCGGCGGGAGAGAGAAGAAGAGAGACGCGCGTGCCGTAGAGCAATCTTGATAATGAATCGCGGCCGAGGGCATCGGTGCCGAGAGGATGAGCGGTGGAAGGGCCGGCGTTGGGAATGTCGCGGAACTGACGAGCGTAGGGAGCGGGCACCAAGAAAGCCGCGAAAACCATGGCGACAAAAATCGCGCAGAGGATTCCGGCAGCAATTTTTTGCAGGAGGCTCATTGCGAGTTCCCTGTTGCGAAAGCGCGGCCTGCAAAGTCGGCGAGCGAGTTCGCTACAAGCATGACGAGAGAGACGATGAGAGTGACGTTGACGATGAGGGGCAGATCGCGGCTGAGCGCGGCTTGCCAGGCGAGTTGGCCAAGGCCAGGTGAATCGCAGAGGGCTTCGATAGGAATCGCGGCACCGAAGGAGATGGCGAAGGAGACGCCGAGGAGAGCAAGGAGCGGCGGGGCGGCGAGCGGAAGAACATGACGCAGAAAAATTGTGGCGGTCGAAAGACCCCTAGCACGAGCGGCGAGGACGTGAGGCTGGTCGTAGGCGCGGAGGAGTAGATTGCGAATGTAACTGTAGAGGCGGGGGAAGACGGCGACGGCGATGGCGCAAAAAACGGGCGTACGGAGATGGACGGCGAGCATGGCGACTACTGCAGAAGGCAGTGAGAGCAGCAAACTGTTGAAGGCGGTGGCGGAAGTTTCGAAGAACCAGCCGCGAAGGGCAAGGCCCAATGTAGCAAGGAGGGCGGCGGCGAGCCACGCGACGGCAAGGCCTCGAATGACAGAGTTGCTGGTGACGGGAAATCTTTGACGGAGCAGGTCAAGAACCGGGCGCTTCAGAGATTCGGATTCGCCGAGATCGCCATGAGCGAGGGCGGAAAGATAGTGGAAGTAGTAGGAAGGCAGGCCTTGGTGGAGGGCTTGCTGCTGGCGAAGGGCTTCGAGACTGTCGGGGCGAAAGCGAGGATCGAGTTCACGTTCGGTAAGGCCGTTCCCGGGTGCGAAACGCACAAGCGTGGCGCTGACGAGCGCTCCGCAAAGTGCCAGGCAAACGAGAAAAAGCAGGCGGCGCAGCCCGAGGCGGAGCAATCTTGCGGATTTGTTAGTCTCGCTCAATTTCGATCCATACGAAAAAAGTATTCCGAGTCAGCCGCACCCGGCTAGGAAACCGGCTGGAGCTTCGAATAGTGTTTTTCTTTGCTCTCGTACATGCTGCGGTCGGCTTCAGAAAGCAGCTCTTCTCCGGACACGCCATTCTCCGGATGAAAAGCGCAGCCGACACTGACGGACACGATCAACTCGCCACAGACGGAGCGGCTAGCTTCACGCACGGCTTTTGCCAGCCGTTTTTCCAATTCGGGCACCATTTCCTTGGTCATGTCCGGCATGACGAAGACGAATTCATCACCGCCGAGGCGGCCGACCTGGTCGTATTCACGGCAGGACGATTTGAACTTTGCGGCTACTTCCTGGAGCAGCTTGTTTCCGGTCAGGTGGCCAAACTTGTCGTTAACCTTTTTGAAGCTGTTTAGGTCGCACAAGAGCACGGCCAACGGACGTTTCGAACGGCGGATACGCCCAAGTTCATTTTCCAAATGGAGACAGATGGATCTGGCGTTGGGAAGTTCGGTGAGGTAGTCGGTGCTGGCGGTGCTTTGAGCTTGCTCGTACTGAAGAGCGTTCTCGACGGAAAGGCCGAGCTTGGAGCTGGCCGCTAACAGCATGCGAAGGTGCTCTTTGGTGAAAGAATTTTTCTCGCGGTGGTAGAGAGTGAGGACACCGGCGACGCCTTCGCGGCCGCGAAGAGGGACGGACAGGGCAGACTGCAAGGTGGTGACGCGGGAGAAGGCGCCGAGATGGAAAGTTTCCGCGGCGGGATTGCCATTGGTGATGGGCTTCTCGTTGCGTGCCACCCAACCGGAAAGACCTTGCCCCACGGGAATTCGAATGGAGGTAAGCAGGTCGTAGTCTACGCCGTGAACGTATTCGGGGATGAGCATGCCTTCCTGGCAAACGAAGAAGACGATGGAATCGTGCGGAATCATTTCTTTCAAGCGGACGGCAACGACGGAGAGAGTTTCTTTAAGGCTTAAGGAATTTCCGAGTGTCTGGGCGAGTTCGAAAAGGAGTTGCGCCTCCTGGCGCGCGGAGATAATGGAGGTAACGAAGGAAGTGGCGCGAACTTCAGCATCGTTGGGCACTTCAGCATAACCAGATGAGGGAGCAATCGCAGGGTCCACTGTAGGAGCGAAGTTCAAGCGCCTTCGCTCAGTTTCCATGGCGTTGACCACGGATTCCAACTCGACGTAGCGGCGCTCCATGACCTCGACAACGCGGGGATCGAAGCTGGTGCCTTTTTCCCCACTGAGCTGGGCCATGGCTTCTTCAGGGGTCATGGCGCGGCGATAGGGCCTCTCGGAAGCGAGGGCATCGAAACAATCCACGGCAGAAAGGATTCTTGCTCCGATAGGTATGGATTCGCGCTTGAGACCGTCGGGATAGCCGGTGCCGTCCCACTTTTCGTGGTGGGAGCGCACGATAGGAACGACTGGATATGGGAATTGAACGCGGTCGAGAATCTCCGATCCCACGATCGGATGAATTTTCATTTTTTCAAATTCTTCGGGAGTAAGTCGCCCTGGCTTGGAAAGAATATGCTCAGGGACAGCGAGTTTTCCAATGTCGTGCAACATCGCGGCGGCCCGGATGGCATTGAGAAGAGCATCGTCAAGGCCAAGGTCCTTAGCAATCTCGACAGCATAAACCTGGACGCGACGAAGATGATCGTGAGTGGTGTGATCCTTCGCTTCGATGGCGAGGGAGAGCGCTTCGATGGTACGCAAATGAAGCGCGGCAATTTCCTCGGCGTGTTTTTTCTGGGCTTCGAGCCGGCTCAAGTAAGTCTGGTAGGAGCGGTAGATCCAGTAGAAGACCGGGAAAATCATCAGCCCGAATTGCCAGCCAAAATATTTATTGATGGCGCTGACTCCACAGGCAATTAGGGACCCGAGCAAATAATAGGGGAAGGCCCACAAATAGCATTCTTTCCAGACATGGACGGGATTGCGGCCCTCGGTCATGGCGATGATGCCGGCGACGGAGAGGGTATTGAAAGCGAAGTAGGTGGTGGCCGCGGCGGCCATCAGAAGAGGCCAGCGAAATCCTAAGCCAGCGGCGAATTTGCTATGAAAGACGAGTTCTGCCGCACTAATGGAGAGGGCGATGTTTGCCAAGCTAAATAGCCATTGAATCGGGCGGGGACGCGGATGAGCGTGCCAAAGAGTTTGGACAAGTCCCCCGAGGCAACCCATCAGCAAGGTTTCTGAATAGGAGAGGTCGAGGATGCCGACGAGGATGAACAGGAAATTCGCCGACATTGTGGCTTTAATTCCTGGCAGCTGCACTTTCAGAACGGAAGCGACTAGCGCAACTGAGAGGAAGCATGCATATCGGAACAAATCATCGGAGTGCCAGCGGAAAAAAATGTAAGGCAATAGGGGCAAGCCACCCACGAGCTGGGTGAATATAAACGTAATGGCGGGAAGACCCAGCGACTGAATGTCGTGCTGGATATTGCTCCAATAGCCTTTCGCTATCTTTGCTTCCACTCGCGTACTCGCTCTCTATCGTCCAGATGCGAATGCAATTTCACCCGTGGCGGCATGCTCGGACCCTCCCAACCGACAGGTGCTTGAGCAGGCCTTGAACACGTCAGAATGGACGGCTACGTAACCGCCAAGGCTCCAACTCGATACGAACAATGGAATCTGGTCCTTCCATAGAATCTTGAAAGGTAGGGTAGGGGTTGGGAATAGTACCGGCAGGGCTTTGTATATAAAGGGATACTGCCTTTCAGGCGGAAAAAGGAGGAGGGGGTGTCCAGCGCCAAATCGGGACCGGGGCGCCCGTAGGGTCCCCGAACAGGCCCAAAACGGGCTGTACTTTAGTACTAAACCTGGGGACCCTCTGTACCATCGACCTGGACTTGCTCCATCCGCGATACTCACTTTGCTGAAAACAACAGATTTACCGGGTCTCTGTTCTGAGTGTGAGACCCCAATCTAGTGCAGGAGTTAAGAAAATGCCCGGCACTCACGAAACAAAGCGCACCGCCAGCAGCATGCTGAAGACGACGACATGGGGCGCGGTGATCGCCCTCTCGGCCGCGATACTCGTGGCAGGCTTCCTCGGAAACGGTGCGGGGAGCCCATCCGGCGACCTTAGCCGATCAATTTCCCAGCGCGCGGAAAAGAGCATGCCTGCTGCGGCTGCTCATTCCACGACGACTGCACAAAACCATTACTCGCTGACCAGCACGAATGGTCAGGCGGTCTCCAACTCCGGGAATGCGTCGTCGATTGCCAGTTCCTCCTCGCCAGCTTCGATTGTGGCAACTGCAGCTACCGATAGCATAGTTCGCTCCAACGCGGCCGATCTTAGTCACCCAAGCAATTCGAATAATGATACGAGCGCGGGTTCCTCCGGCGCGGGTGCCAATGATGAGCAAGCCCGGCTGGTTGCGAAGATCGCTCCCGACCTTAAGGGCATCGACCCCGAGGCCCCAGTAGACGTTATCGTGCAATTCAAGAGCGCGGCCGGTGCAGCTGACGTGGCGGCGGATGGAGCCACGGCCAAGTCTGAACTGACAGTGGTGAACGCCGAGTTAGTGACGGTCAAGGGCGGGAACCTAGCGAACCTGGCGGCGCATTCAAGCGTGGCATACATTTCACCGAATCGCCCAATTCGTGGCTCGCTGAATCACGTCGTCACCGCAGTAAACGGAGACCTAGCATACGCCAACGGTTGGGACGGCTCTGGTATCGGAATCGCGGTCATTGACAGCGGCGTCAGCCAGGGAATTTACGATCTAAACAACGACAATAATTCATCGTCACGCGTCGTTTACAACCAAAGTTTTGTGCCTGGCGATTCGTCCTCTGGCGACGCCTTTGGCCACGGAACGCACATAGCGGGAATCATCGCGGGGAACGGTTACAGTTCCCAGAACAACGGCTACTCGGCCACCTACCGAGGCCTCGCGTCGGAAGCTAACATCATTAACCTGCGCGTGCTGGACGCCACTGGTGCGGGTTCTGATAGTACAGTGATCGCGGCGATCCAGCAGGCGATCGCTCTGCAGAGCACTTACAACATTCGAGTCATCAATCTGTCGCTTTCGCGCGGCGTGTATGAAAGCTATACGCTTGACCCGCTTTGCCAGGCAGTGGAATCCGCATGGCGAGCAGGCATCGTGGTAGTCGCCGCGGCCGGCAACATGGGCCAGTACAATGGCGCCGGCACTAACGGTTACGCAACCATCGGAGCACCGGGGAACGATCCCTACGTGATAACGGTGGGAGCATCCAACACGCATGGCACGGGTTCGCAAGCGTCGCAGACAATGACGAGCTTCAGTTCAAAGGGTCCGACGTCGTTCGATCACATCGTCAAGCCTGACCTAGTCGCTCCGGGCAATGCAATAGTTTCCCGCATGGCCTCGTCGGGCAATGCGCTGACGACAACCTATCCGGGGCTCGCCGTCTATCCGTGCAACTACTCGGGTAGCAGCTGTGGCCCACAATATGGATCGGCACGTTACATGCGCCTGAGCGGCACCAGCATGGCGGCTCCGGTGGTTAGCGGAGTTGCGGCAATGCTGCTGCAAAAGTCGCCTTCACTGACACCGGATCAGGTGAAAGCTCGTTTGATGAAGACAGCCTGGAAGGGGTTTTCTTCCAGCACATCAGCCACAGACCTATCCACTGGAATCCTTTACACCATCGAGCAAGACCTCTTCGCAGTAGGCGCGGGCGCGGTTGACGCATCTGCTGCGTTGGCCAATACGGACCTCGCTCCTTCAACAGTGGGTTCTGCCAAGTCGCCCACGGCGGTGTACAACTCACAGAACAACACGGTTACCGTGTCCGGAAGCTCTGGGACGATCTGGAATAACTCGGTCGTCTGGGGCAACTCTGTTGTTTGGGGAAATTCGGTGGTCTGGGGTAACTCCGTGGTTTGGGGTAACTCCGTCGTGTGGGGCAATTCAGTCGTTTGGGGTAACTCGGTCGTCTGGGGAAATTCAGTGGTCTGGGGCAACACCGATGGATCTGCGGGAGATCAGTAATAGGCTGGCAGTCGCCGGTAACGAAAGGAGAGAATAGAAAATGCCAAGCCTAGCAAAAATATACATCGCGACGACCACCGCCGTTGCTGCCGTGGTACTGGCTGCGGTGGCCTATCGCTGGAATCCGCAACACCTCGCCCAATTCGCCATGTTCTTCGCGTTGGCGATGCTGGCATCGGGAATGAAGATTCGCCTGCCAGGCCTGAAGACTACGATTTCGATAAACTTCGTGTTCATTCTAATTGGGATGGTGATGTTCAGCTTTGGGGAAACTGTATTGATTGGATTGGGTGGCGCTCTGGTGCAGTCGCTATGGAAAGCGCAGCAGCGGCCAAAAGCGGCACAGATCCTTTTCAATGGTGCATGCCTGACGGTATGTACGGCGGCGGCATTCTGGGCTGCGCATACTTTGCCCGCATACGTGGGTGCGAGTTCGATAGTGGCGATGATGGCCGTTGGCGCGAGTGTGTATATATTTCTGAACACCGGGCTTGTGTCTCTGGTCATTTGTTTGGCTGAGGGACAGTCCATGAGGCAGATCTGGTCGCAATGCTACGAATGGACGTTTCCCTACTTTGTGGTTGGTGCGGCAGTTGCGGGATTGGCCAGCGGAGCGGGCCACAGCACCAATTTTGGCGTAACGCTGCTTGTGATCCCGATGATGTATTTCGTTTACGTTTACTACCGGATGCGAATCGTGCGCGCAGTGCTCGAAGGGATTTCGAGCGTAAGCCAGGAGAACGAACCGGCATTAGCAGGCTCATCGCGCGAGCGCTGAGCGAAGTCAGCAGTTGGAAGCACTTGAGGAAGTTCCTTCGCATCGTCGAAACTCTCAAAACTGATTTTCATTTGACGCGGAAGCTGGATTGCGTCGTCCTGAAGATGCATGCCATTCGGGACATTTGTCCGAAGGTCCTTTGCGCACCCATGCACCGGATGGAGCGGGCTATGCAGATTACGCAACGGAAGTGCCGCTGCAAAACAGTGTCGAAGAGAGCGGAAACTGTTTTAGAATTGGTTCAGTCACGGATGCGCCCGTAGCTCAGTTGGATAGAGCGTCTGCCTTCTAAGCAGAGGGTCGGGAGTTCGAATCTCCCCGGGCGCGCCATTCTTTCAAGTACTTACAGACAATCAGTCTGCGGTGGTTTGCGGAGCGTAGCGGATACTGTAGGGGGTGGCCGTCTTTCCCCGCCGGTGGTTCCTGCCATAGAGTTGGAAACATCCGCTGTGACAGTTGCCGCCATGCCATCTTTTTTCCTCGGGATAGAGTTCCTTCAGAATGTCGACGCCAGTGTGGATCACCCCTCCCACCCCCGGCAATCGCTATAGAGCTAGCCGGTGGATTCAAAACATTCTAAACACCGTATGAGTTGGCTCCTTTGCCTGTCTACATGAATGACTCGCTATCGCCACATGTCCGGCAAGGCGACTAACCAGGAATTAGTCCACCATTGCAAGCGACGGGCTATCGGCAGTAAGGGGATTTCGGGCCGAGAGCACCCTAAAGCCCCCTGTTAATTCTGCCAGTTGGGCGGGAATCGCAGTCTAGTCTATAAATCCCAAGCTCAGTCCCTCGGAGGCTGAAGCGCATAGCGGTATCCGGGGAAGGGACAACGTGCCATTTGCCTTGCCGAGTACTAACACCCTATTGGGGCAAGACGGGTAGCATCCTTAATCTAGCGAAAAGGTGAACCAAAATGCGTCGGTTTCTGCCCGCAAAACCATTTCTCAAAGACATCGAAAAAGAAGCGAGGAACCTCCTGCATCAGATGCACCAAGGGGATGCTGTCGCACTTGCTCGCTGGCATTCTCTAGACCCAGAGGCTGGTACATTCCAACCAAGGATTGCCGATGTTCAATACCTAATTGCTCGGGAATATGGCTTTGGGAGTTGGCAGAAACTCAAAGACCACCCTGGCGCACTAGTCTAGGGACGCCCCGGTCCGATTGGTTAGGGCTTAAGTCCTGGTAAACGCGGCAGCCGGACAAGTGCCGATCAGCGATTCTACTCGTCCGATTTTGCGACTTCCCACCTCAGTCGAAAATGGAATCGTAGGTTAGTACTCCTGTAAGAGTTGACAGGTTTAATGACTGCGGATCTGAACCAACCTACGGGAACATCAGAGTGTAGGCGCAACCCTGCCGTGTGCCAGGTGCCCAAACATTCCGATTACAAGCTTCGGTTCCGTCTAGGTAGTGCCGTACAGATCATCAATTGTTGACCAGATATCTTTCGTGCGCGAAATGAAGGGAGCAAGCTATGGAAATGTGGAGGGCATTTGTTTTGGTCGTAGTTCTTTCTATTCCTGCTGTTCCTCAGACTGTGGAAGTTAAAGCAAAGCCACTCAGCGATGCCGATGTCCAGCTGATACGGCAGGACGTTCAGGCTCAGAAAAACAAAATCATAAACGACACCATGGCCTTTACCGAATCGGAAGCGGCCGTATTCTGGCCCGTCTACAAAGAATACGCTGCAGAACAGTATGCCATTGGAACGAAACGTTTGAGCCTGATCGTCGATTATGCAAAGAACATAGATAAGATGGACGACAACAAAGCGCACGAGCTCAGCCAGCGTATGTTTGCTATCGAAGACGATATGCAGGATCTGCGGAAAAGGTACTATCCCCGTTTTGAAAAAGCGTTGGGGGCGAGGCGCGCCGCGAAGTTCTGCCAAGTGGATAACCGCCTGAGCCTAATCGTCAATTTTCAGCTGAGTGCGGAGATACCACTGATTCCCTAACTCAACAGTCGAACGCAAACTGTGCAGGCCCTTTTGACGAGAGCCTTGCGGCACGCCATTTAACTTTGAGAATTCGACTAGCTGGCCGGACCATCTCTGAACTCTCTCCCACAGAGACATGGATCTAGCTCCAGAGGCGGTCCCAGGAGCGTTCGTTGTCCCACTGCGGGGTGGGCTCGAAATAGCCGGTGCCAGGGGCCAAGTGTTGGCGAACTACATCTTCGTTTAGGGTTACGCCGAGGCCGGGACGATCCGGCACTTCGATCCAGCCGCGATTGACGATTGGCGTTTTCGTTCCCTCTTGCACGATAGAAGACCACCATGGCACATCGAGGGAGTGGTGTTCCAGCGCCAGGAAATTCTGCGTGGCCGCTGCGCAATGCACGTTGGCCATGCAGCAAATCGGGGTTCCAGCGAAATGCAGAGCCATCGGAACGCCGTAGTCTTCGGCCATGTCTCCGATTTTGTGAGTTTCCAAGATGCCGCCAGCGGTGGCGAGATCCGGCTGAATCTTGCCGACTGCATGGTTCTGACATAAAACCTGAAATGGCTCCTTCAAATAAATATCTTCGCCGGTCAGAATGGGCGTCGGGCTCTGATCAGCGATTTGCTTGAGCAGGTCGGTATAGGTCCAGGGAATTACATCTTCGATCCACGACAAATTATATTTTTCGTAGGCCTTGCCCAGACGAATGATCGACTTCACGCCAAGATGCCCGAGATGGTCCATGGAAAGCGGGATTTCCATTCCGACGGCGTCGCGCACCGCGGCCACATATTGCTCTAGCATGGCGATGCCTTTGTCGGTGACCTCCATTCCCAGGAGCGGGTGAGGCAGCTGATTGGCTTGCCATTGATTGATGTCGGTAGCATTGGTGACCGTGCCGGGAGTGCCCGAAACCATCTCGACGCCCAAATCCATCTTGAGCCAGGTGAGGCCCATGCCTTCCTTGCGCTCTTTCATTCGCTGCGCATAAACCTTGGGATCATCGGACTCCGTGGTGTCCGCGTAGAGCCGGATTTTGTCGCGAAATTTGCCGCCGCCCAGCAAGGCATAAACGGGCGCGTTGTAAACTTTTCCAGCGATGTCCCAGAGCGCCATTTCTATGGCGCAGACTCCACCGCCCTGGCGGGCGTGTCCACCAAACTGTTTGATCTTGCGAAAGATTTTGTCGATCTTGAGCGGATCTTCGCCGAGAAGGCGGCTCTTCAGGAAGAGTGCGTAAGTCGGGCTGGCGCCATCGCGAACTTCACCAAGTCCGTAAACACCCTGGTTCGTATCAATGCGAATGATGGGACAGGGACTTGGGCCGGGCTTCACAAGGGTCGCGACGCGGAGATCTGTGATCTTTAGATTGGACGGACTGGAATTGGCGTTGATGCTCTTGGAAAAGACTTCCGTCGCCTCCCCCGCCAACAGCGAACCGCCAAGCGCCATCGCCGAGGCTTTTAGCATTTCACGACGATCGAACGAGTTCCCGCCGTTTTTTTTCATGGCGCGTTGTCCTTTTCAAACGGTAAAGTTTATTGAATTCGTATTTCTTGGCCTGGCTCTCGGCCCGCATCATCTCAGAGAACTTACGCGCAGACAAGATTTCCCGTTTGACAAATCGTTATTCTTTTGAGAGTTTCGGGCGCAGCAAGAGATTGCCCGGCGCGCACCTGTGAAGAGAGACGTCGACGCAACAAATCAGTCCAGCATTATCTACGTTCGGAGGTAAGTTAAAATGGCGATTGTACATGGCAAATTCACTCGAATAGTGGCAATGGTCGTGTTTGGGCTGTGTGCGATTGTTCTGCTTTTACCCTGTTCCGCCCGCGGGCAACTGATGACATTCTCCAAGCAGGATTTGGCCGACTATACGGCGCAAAGCACGTTCGAACGTCTCACCGACGGTAGGCCCAAGGTGCCGGATAATTTATTGGAAAGAGCGCGGGAACTCTCTTCGGAGGAGGTCTGGGCCGTTCTGGAAGAAAAGGGATTCCACAACCAATACGCGGACGGATTTCAGATTCTGCATCCCGAGAAACCGATGGTCGGACGGGCGTTCACAGTTCAATTCATGCCTGAGCGTCCGGATGTGAGCAAGGTTGCATCGGCCAAAGCCAAGGAAAAAGGACTAGGGTCGCTGACCAATCAGCTCGCCATCGATATGCTCCAGCCAGGTGATGTGCTGATCGTGGATTTATTCGGCAAGAAGGTGAACGGAACCATAGTAGGCGACAATCTTTTTTACTACGTCATGAAAACTACGCACAGCGGCGGGCTGGTTGTTGATGGAAGCATTCGGGATCTCAATGGAATTTCAGAGATTGCCATGCCCGCTTATTTCAAGGCTGTTGACCCGACCCCAATCGGGAACGTGATGCTAACAGGCATCAATGTCCCGGTGCGCATTGGCGGCGTGACCGTGATGCCGGGCGATCTCGTCGTGGGCGACCGCGAAGGCGTATATTTCGTTCCACCCCAATTGGTGAAGGAAGTTCTCGACCGCGCGGATGAGATCCGGGTTCATGATGAATGGACGAAAAAGAAATTTGACGAAATGAAGTACAAGTCGCGCGAAATCTATGGCAGTCCGGCCGACCCAGCATTGCTGCAGGAATATAAGGATTATTTAAAAAAGCGTCTGGAAGAAATTCGGAAACAACGCAATCCCCAGTAAAGGAGAAACAGCATGAAAGATTCCTTTGGGAAAGAGATTTCACGCCGCGGATTCATTGCCAGGGTGGGCAAGGGTTTTGTCGCAGCCAATGTGGCAGGGGCATTCTTGAAAGAGGCTGCAGCGAAGGAAGTGGCCAGCCCAGATTCTTCGGGTAAGAAACTGGGATGGGCGATTGTCGGGCTGGGTAGTCTCGCGATTCATCAAATCCTGCCAGCTTTTGCGAAATGCGAAAAATCCAAGGTTACGGCGTTGGTGAGCGGCCACCCCGACAAAGCCAATAAGCTTGCTCAAGAATATGGAGTGAATCCCAAGAGTATTTACAACTACCAGAACTACGACTCGATTAAGGACAACCCGGAAGTTGACGTCATTTACATCGTTCTACCAAACGGAATGCATGCCGAATACACCATTCGCGGCTTTCAAGCCGGCAAGCACGTCTTGACGGAAAAGCCCATGGCCAACACGCCCGAGGATTGCCAGAAGATGATTGATGCCGGGCACAAGGCTGGCCGAAAGCTAATGGTCGCCTATCGCTGCCGTTACGAGCCCTACAACAGAGAAGCCATCCGGATCGCGCGCTCCGGCGAACTAGGACCGACTCAAGTCATCCTTGCAAACAACGGGTGGAGGGTCACTAATCCCGATCAGTGGCGCATGAAGAAAGATCTCGCGGGCGGGGGTTCGATGATGGACATTGGCATCTACGCGCTGCAAGCTGCCCGCTATTTGTCCGGAGAAGAGCCCACCGAGGTCAACGCGCTGATCTATACGACGCCGAATGATCCACGCTTCCGGGAAGTGGAAGAAAACATCAATTTCCAATTGCGTTTTCCCAGCGGAATTCTTGCGAACTGTACTTCCAGCTATGGTTACGACGAGCAGAGTTACTACCGCGTAGTTGGAACGACGGGCTGGCTGGAGATGGAACCGGCAACCGTCTACAGCGGATTGCGAATGAGAGTTCATCGCAAAGGCGTGACCGAAGAGCGGAATCTGCCCGTGATGGATCACTTTACGCTGGAGATGGACCACATGTCTGAATGCGTGATGCAAAACAAAGAGACGCTCACGCCGGGCGAAGAAGGCTTGCGCGATCTGAAAATAATGATGGCGGTGTACTCAGCCGCGAAGACGGGCAAGACTGTGAAGTTGTAACCAAGCCTTCCGGCCGAATCAAACACAATTCTGGAATGGCTCAGTGGCTTGAAATTGTAGTGAAAAGGAGGGGTGAAACTTCCTGCCACACTAAACAGACTTCATACAAACCCTTTGCCCTCGGTGATATGGATGTACCGGTTTGGGGCAAGATTCGTCAGCTTTTCGACACGTTTGCTTGGCGCGGGCCAATGGATTTCGAGTTCCTCGACTTGTGCGGCGGCGCCAATTCCAAGAACTTCCCGGACATCATGTGAAGAGAGGTAGCTGCCGCCATTGTTCTTTAGGCGATGGCGCAGTTTGCCACCCGCTTTCCAAAGAATACGCGCGCCGATGGCATCACGGTTACACGTCACGCCTTCCAACTTGAGTCCCAGCCAATTGTTGCCCTTGGCCGCGTTGTTTTTCAATAACACCGGAGCGCCGCCGTTGGTGGCGATGAGCATGTCGATCGCGCCGTCGTTATCATAGTCACCCACAGCCAGACCACGCGCGGAGAATTCTTTTTCAAACGCTGTCCCACCTGCCGTGCTCACATTATTCAGCTTACCGTCTGAGCCCTGATGAAAAAGAAGGAGTGGCTCTTTGTATCGAACCTGCCGAGAGTACCGGCCGATCATGTCGTCCGGATGACCGTTGGACAAGATCAGGTCGACGGCGCCGTCGTTGTCATAGTCGAAATACTTGAGCCCCCAACCACTCAGAAGCCTGGTGGCTTGCGCAACTCCGTGCAGGTGCGCGACGTCGGTAAAAGTCTCGTTTCTATTGTTGCGGTAAAGAGAAAACATTTCTTGATCAACATTGGCTACAAAAAGATCCTGCCAGCCATCGTTGTCCAGATCGCCGGCGTCGACTCCCATGCCGGAACGCGGCTGTCCGTTGTCGCTATAAGCCACCTCAGCCTGCAGAGCAATTTCCTCCCAGCGGGTTTTTCCAGAGGCATCGGGACCGCGGTTAACGAAGACAAAATTCTGGACGGTATCGTTCGCGACGAACAGATCCATGCGCCCGTCATTGTTGATGTCCGTGGCCACCACTCCAAGCGCTTTACCCATGGCTCGCGCGATGTCGGTGCCTTTGCTCACTTCAGTAAAGGTACCGTCGCCGTTGTTGTGATAGAGAAAGCTTGCCGTCCCGCGAAAGACTCTGGGAATGCAGTAATAGTGGTTTCCGAGCTGGTTGTCTCCACAAGCAAGCTTCTGCTTAGCGCCATAGTCCACAAAACTGCAGACGAAGAGGTCGAGACGGCCATCGTTGTCGAAATCGAACCAAACCGCGCTGGTGGTCCAACCTGGCGTAGCAAGGCCGGCCTTCTCGGTCACGTCCGCGAACGTGCCGTCGCGATTGTTTTTGTAAAGAATGCAACGTCCGTATGAGGTAACGAAAATATCTGGCCATCCATCGTTATCGTAGTCACCGACGGCGACACCCATTCCGAAAGTTCCGCCCGCCACACCGGCTTTTTCGGTCACGTCGGTAAATGTGCCATCGCGATTATTCTTGTAGAGTGCGTTGCGAACCGGCTTGCTAGGAGTCCAGAAATCGCACGGCCCGCTGTTCACAAGGTAAACGTCCATCCAACCATCGTTGTCATAGTCGAGGAAAGCGCAGCCCGGCCCAAGTGTCTCGGGAAGGTAGCGATTCTCTGACATCGCGTTTTCATGGACCCACTGGATGCCGCTGAGCGACGGTGCAACCTCACGAAACAAAGGCGTTTCGGAGGCTTCTAGAGCCAGACTGGGAATTCGGAGCGCCTTCGCGGCGCCGAGAGCCATGCCAATTTGCAAAAACCCACGCCGGGAAAAATTCATCCACCAATCCTATTGCAAAACGAACGTAGTTACTTCCTCGGCCGTCTCAGCGCCCTGCGTTGCGCTGAAACGAATTGAGTAATCCCCAGGCTCAAGCGATGCAACCGGGATAGTAGCTACGTACTGAATTCGCCCGTCTTTGTCCGGCTGGCCAAGGTCCGGCGAGCCACTTCCCAAGACCTGACCATTTCTACTGAACTCCATGGATAAGTGTGGGGGCTGTGCCGCGCCTTTGTTTAGATAAACGACCAGGTAAAACGATAAGCCGGGATTGCCCGCTTTGATGATGGTCGGATTGAGAGTGGGTGACACCAGGCGATTCCCGATCAGCAGCGGGTCAGCCTGGTCTGTGGAAGCGTCCCTGTCTTTCATATTTCGAACGATGCTGACACTGCTAATGGAAAGGGCCGCAGAGGGCGCCGGCATGATCAGGCTGTTTTTCCGTGCGCTAATGCGGTTGCCTTCGCCATCGAGCACGGCAGTTTCAAGGGTATAGTGCCCTGCGGGCAAATCGAAATGTTCCGTATAAATGAAGTGGCCCGACGCAAGCGCACTGCGCTCGGCTTCCGGAACATGCATGGGGATTTCATTCCCAAACTTCTTAATTACCTCACCGCTCCCGTTTTTCACCAACGCAACATAAGACAATCGGCCTTCGGTCTGATCCGTGCCCTTTTTCTGAAAGGTCAGATTACCGAGCGGCACATCGAGCACCAGATCGCACACGGATTGATTCTGCAGTCCTCGAAAGTGCATGGGCATCGTTTGATAGCCAAATGTTTTCGGCAATTCCGCCGCACTCAAAGCCGTCAGTAGAGGAACCTCGTAGGCCCGTAGTGTGTTCCCGTGAGCGGCGAGCGCGGGAGGCAGAGCGATGTATCCGGATCGTGATTGCACGCGCAGATCATTCGAATTCATCTTGATCGCAATTTTGCGAAATGATCCGTCGTAAGTCTTGATTTCCGGAGCATACCCAATCTCGTAGTACGTCTGGATGTCCTCGGCGAGTTTATGAAGAGGCGTTCCCAGATCATTGGTATTGGCAATCAGCATTCCTCCGGTAGACTCCGCGAGACTTGCCAGTGTGTTTTGCGTGTTCGCACGAGTGCTTTCGATTCCTGTATCGAACACTTTGGCTTGATCGGGCCTAATCGCCTGGCTGCCGTCATTGGCCGACTGGTCTTGAGTTGCTCGCGCTGCCCTGTTCAGAGCGTCCACGGCGCCCGAATTGGCGCTCGCCGTTGTTAAACCGCGAGCGTCGACCGCGTAGAAGCTGACGTTCGAACGGTTCGCCACGCTGATAACGCTCTTGAAAGGCTCTTCCATTCCTTGGGGTATAACGAAACCACCCTCTCTAAAATAGAGAATGGTTTTTCTTCCCGGCAGGCGGTATTGCTCCTTCACAACGTCGAGTAGAGCGTATATGTTCACCCGCCCCGCATCTTTCGCCGCATTGCCTTGTTCGCTTACAAGCATTTGCAGGACCATCTGGGCCATCGCCATGTTGGCCATCGACGCGCCGTCTGGGGCTCGTCCCTGTGCCTGGGCAGCAATGGTGGCATTCTCATTGCTGATTTGTCCCTGGATGGACTGTGCGCCGCTCGTATCAGGACCGACCATTTGTTCGAGTTGCTTTTGAACCATCGCGGTATCCGCGGAGAAATCCGAATTCTCGCTTTTCGTGGCGCGGTCGATGGCTTTGCGCAGTAGAGCAGGATCATTGGTGAACGACTGAAGAACCTCGAGCTTGCGACTAATGGTCATGACGGCCATATAAACGTTTTGGGGGAACTCACCCTTCAGCATCCCTGCGGCCGCATCATGGGCTAGCCGGCGGGCGTCGTTGTTCCAGCATTGAAAAATCAGCGTCACCAGTCGAATCTGCCGGAGCGGATCGAGCTGCGTTCGCGCACCGCCCTCGGCTATTGCTTCTCCGCCTTGCACAAGACGAAACCCGATGATTTTCTTCTGTTCACCATTGTCAAATATCTGAAAATCTTCAGCTTTGAGGTTGTTAACGGTATGCCCCTTCTTGTCGCGGACTACTACATCCAGCAGGACTTCATCGCTCGATGTCCGCACAGACGCCCCTTGCGACGGCGCAGTTTGGCTTTGTTGGGCTTGGCCGGCCAATGCAAGAGACAATGCGATTGCCGATAGGCAAAAGCATAGAACTTTGGGAGAATTTTTCATTTTTTCCCTTTCCTCAAAAGACTTGTCGTTGACTAGCTTTGCGAACTACCGGCCAGCCCACTTCTGAACCACCAGTAAAGCTCGAGCACTAGCCGGGATACTTTTCATTTGGCTTAACGATTCGAATTCGATGATCCGAAAACTCATGATGTGCTCCGGGCAGCTCGAGTTTTGGCATATGGCAGGTCACGCATTTTTCCGTGGCCACCGGACAGGCTTTTGCGCTCGGTTTCCCGCCACCATGACAAGCCTGGCATTTTGCGTCGTAGTCAACCGGTTTGCTGCTCACTTCGTGGTGCGGGTCGTGGCACGCAAGGCAGCCAATTCGCGCATCGTCCGCATCGTAACACTTACTGCCCGTCAGCCGGTATGGTTGGAAGCGAACATTAGTAATGGTCAAGTTCCCTTGCAGGGCAATTTCTTCCCATGTCCGGTGACACTGTCCGCAGAAATTTGAAACTTGCTCCGCAGACATGCCGTGCAGTTTGGACAAGTCCTTTAGTGCACCCACCTCGAAGCTATCCAGCAATTTCGCGGCAAGATGCGCATCGGTGGATTCATGACAACGCCCGCACTGCACTCCTGGAGTCATCGTGTCCACTGTCAGTTTTCTCCCCAGTGTCGCATTCGTAGCATGACACCCGAAGCAGCGAAGTTTGTCTTCGCGGCCCATAAGACGGCCTGCAGCCTCGGTAATATCCGCAGGCGTTGAGCCCTCGGCTCCCAAAGTGGGAGCAAGACCATTCAATTCGCTGAAATAGCTGACGCGGCTTTCATAGAACTCTCCGTCTTTCTCCAGAACATAGGTCTGACCGATCGCGGAACTCGCTCCCATCGCCCAGCGTATAGGCATGGTCAAGGTTTTGACACCATCTGAAACCGAATAACTACTCTGGTTGTTCTTGCGCTCAATCCGGTACGAGTATCTGCCCACCTTCCCCGTCAGAGCCGGATGGTCGATGAGAATCTTGCATTCCTCAACCGTCTCAAGCGCGTGCGCCATTGAAGTAGCCGGCTGAAACCTTGCCTGGACATGGCAGGGAGCGCACGGAGACACACCGCGCGGATTTGTTTGCGCCGCAGCGGTTGCGGGAACAACCATCCAGAGAAGTTGCCAACGCCATCTCATCACGGTTTGGAAGCGGCCACTTCATTCTGACCTCTGAGCCGCAGGAACTCCTCCCGCTCCTTGGCTGCATCTGCCTTTCGGCCAGCTTTGGCGTAAGCAGTTCCCAATGCAAAATGGACTTGGGGTTGCCAAGGGGCCAGACGCACGGCAGCTTCAAGCTCATGCGTTCCGCGGGCAATATCCAGGTCTCCCTCCGCCAGAACTTGTCCCAAAATCGCGTGAGTTGCGAAGTAGTTGGGACTCGTGGATGCGGCCTTTTCGGCATAGGGCAACGCCGTTTGATATTCGCCGCGCTTCAGGTATTCAGCTGCGATGCTGACCAATGCTTGCGGATGATCGGGGGAAATGGCTAGCTCGGCATTCCATTCTTCCAATGCCTTGTCGGAGTCACTCGCAAGCACCATTGTGCCCGAGATATAATGGATTTGCGGCGTATTTGGATACTTGCGCAGCAATTCGACGCGATCCCGTTCCGCTTCCGCCGCGCGCCTCGCGGCTGCATCGCATAGAGCGTGCCCCACATCCAAAACCATCTCCCGTTCGAGCGGAGGGAGTTCATTGGGGAGCAACGGCTTGCGAAGCGCCGCAAGCCCCATTGCTTCGGTGAATTGCGGGCCGTCCTTACCCTGCCTTGCGAAATCACCAATGATTTTTGCCGCTGGTTCGAATCGCCCCGAACGAATCAACAAAAGCGCGAAATGGTATTTGGAAACATCATAAAAACCTTGCTCGCTCGGAATCTTAAGTTGATCCGCCTTCTCCAGATGGCCGAGGGCGCTGTCATAATCCTTGGTCTCGAATTCGCATAAGCCCAGCATCGCCCATCCCAAGGCCATTTCTGGCTTCAGACCCGTGACGTGACGGAAGGCAGCCCGGCCGTCCGTGTATTGATCCGACTCATAAAAAAGCGTGCCCAAGTACCACCAACCTTCGGCGAATCCTGGCTTCGCACGAACTACTTGCTTGTATAGGCGGATAGCTTCGTCGGCTTGATCTGCTTGACGAGCAGCATCTGCTTTCTTGACTAGAGCTTCAAAACTGGAAGTATTAGTCTCGCCAGCTGCTTTCTCGGGCGGAGCGCTCTTCGTTTGCGCCACGGCAATGCAAGCAGGGAAAAAAGCAGCGATGAGCAAGCCTACTCTAAGAGGCTTCATGGCGAGGGATTGACCCCTTTTTCCTTAGCTTGTTTCTCGGCGTTCAGTTTCTCAACGATGGCGCGCTCCCGGTCACCATCTGTCTTTCTTTTTTCGCGATAGTAAACTGTGGCAAGCGACACGTGCGCCTCCGTAAAGTTCGGCGCTTCCGCAACCAGCGACTCCAGGTGACCGCGCGCTGCTTCCACTTGTCCGACCGACAGTTCAATGGAGGCTATTTGGTAGCGGACTCCCAAATCACCGGGCCGTATTTCCAGAGCATGGCGAATGTATTTAAGCGCCTCATCATTTCTTTCGTCCTTGTGCAGCAACATCCCCATTCGTAAATTCGCGTCGAAATTATTTGGATCGTCCCGCAGCGCATGTTCGAATGCTTCCTGCGCGCCAGCCTGATCCCCCGTCGATAACAATGCAGTGCCGTAGTACGCGTACACCTCGGGAAGATTGGGATTCAGCTCAACTGCTTTCTGCAGATCAACCAGCGCGCCGGCGAAGTCATTCACCATTAGTTTCGTCGTGCCAAGCAGGAGCCGCGCTTCCGCCGAATCTCCGTTCTTGAGGATCTTGTCGATCAGCACCTGTCCTTTTTCCGTTTGTCCGTCGCGAACGAGCGCGGTCCCGAGCATGTACACAATTGCCAGGTCGCCCCCGTTCGGTTGCTGCAATGGAGTCAGCAGCTCGATCACTTTCTTGTTTTCTCCTAGCCGCAGATCGCAGTCCGCCAGCAGGAGCGTGGCTTGAGTGTTGGCCGGAGTCTCTTTGTGCACCTTGGCCAACCTGGTCGCGGCGTCTCCTATCCGGCCCATTTTATAATATGCCAAAGCTAGATTAAGGGAGACTCCGGGAAGTGAAGGCGATTGTTTGAGGGCTGCCTGGTATTCAGTTATGGCTTCTTCGAATCGGCCAAGGCCGGCAAGGGCGGCTCCCAGATTTGAGCGAATCACCGCAGCATCAGGATTGGTCTTTAAGAATTCCCTATACTCTTGTACCGCTCCATCGAGATCGCCGGCTTTTTGCTTGGTGATGGCATCCTGTACCAGAGACTGCGGGCTCTGCGCCCGCGCGATGGCTCCAAAGCTCAGTATCAAGAGGAGGGTAGTTTTCCGCATACAGTCTATTGAGTCTTGTGAGGCAAATTCGCCGCCTTCACCGGGGAAATTACTCTACGTAGGGCCGCTTCAAGCTGTTCTTGATTGAAATCCTGCTCGCCCAACGCAGTATCAAAAATCACTCGTCCCCGCTTATCCACCAGAAAAGCCTTGCTGGGCCACGCCGAGTACGCCTTTTCGGCATCGCCGTTCATGCTATCAAGCAGCGCCGGAAACTCAATGTGCAATTTCCGGACGCACATCGTAGCGTGCTCCTTCTGTTGTCCTGTCGTAGTTACGGGCTCCACGACGATGCCTTCCCGCTCGTTCTTCGTGCTGGCCCAATCGGCCGTCGAATGTGCCTCGCGGATGTAGATAAGATAGAAAGGAACGCGGCTCTTGTATTCCCCATAGAGCCGATTGAGTGTGCCCGCTGCGGAACGGAAATTCGGACAGGTATAGCTTCCGAACACCAGCAGGACGGGCCCGGCATTGCGTAGCTTGGATAGAGAGACCAGGTCTCCGGAGCCCACCGGTGTCGAACTAAATTCCGGCGCCGGGTCGCCCGGCCGGGGCCCCTCCCCAGCGCTCCGATGCTTCGGTTCCAAACGAGCTGCCAGCCCTCCTTCACGCTCGGCGTCCGTTCGCAGATGCAATTCTTCGTAAACGTGAGAAAGCCTCTGGTGCACAGCCACAGACTTCGGCCAAGTCTTCTCTGCGGCCAGCAATACCTGCCGAGCATCCTGCAACTTGCCTTCTCCGATGTCTAAATCCGCCAGCGCCAACTTTGATTCGAGCGAGTCGGGGCGCAATTCCAGGCTGCGAGTCACCAGAGGTTCCGCGGCGCTCCATTCACGTTTAGCAAGATGGATTTGGGCAAGATAGAAGTTTGCGTCGAAGCTACCCAGATCGGACATCAATTCTTTGCGAAACGCCTCGCTCGCCGCTTCGGCGTCTCCGGTGTCCAGCAGGGCCCGCCCATAAGCCGATTGAAGGTCTGGCAGGCTTGGATTCAGCTCAATCGCAGCAGAGAACTGCTTTACGGCAGCTGGAAAATCGCCGGCGGCGAACATTTGGCTTCCCAGCAGAAAATGCGCCTCCGCCGAATCGCCGTTCTTCAGGATCTTGTCAACCAAAACCTGGCCTTTCTCCGTTTTCCCATCGCGGACCAGGGCCGTGCCGAGCATGTACGCGATCGCCAAATCGTCTCCATTCGTTTGCTCGACGGGGGTCAATAGCTCAATCACCTTTTTGTTTTCCCCGAGGCGCAGGTGGCAATCCGCCTCGAGCATCAGCGGCCGTAGGTCGCCGGGCAATTCCTCGTGCACCTTTTGCAGTTCGGTAACGGCCAAAGAAAGCTTGGAGGTCTTGTAATAGGCCAGCGCGAGATTTAGCCGGACCTGTGGGAGGGGTTTCAGTTGAAGAGCACGTTTATACTCGGCGATGGCTTCTTCGTAGCGCCCTGCGCCTGCTAATGCGACTCCCAGATCCGAACGGACAGGCGCTACATCGGGGTATTTTTCGAGGAAAAGCCGGTAGTCGGCGATTGCCTGCTCGAGTTGCCCGGCTCGTTGCAGCGACGCCGCTTCTTTTAGGATTTCGCTTGGAGCGCGCTGCTCTTGGCCATTCAGAGCCGCGGCAGACAGCGCAAAAAAAACAAAGCCGTGCAGCATTCGCACGGCCGAGCAAACAAACAAACGCGAAGCTGAACGGCTTCCCATGTCTTGGATGGCCCTACAACAGTATAGCGGAGCGCCCGGGTCGAAAGCCGTGCGCTCCGCTAGTGAGACTAGAAGTAGTACTTCAATGCGAGCTGGATGATGCGGTTACCCTGCTTGATCGGGGTGATACCAAAGGTCGAGTTCGTTTGCGTCTGCCCCCCGGTCCCGTCTGAACCAAAGTTCAAATTCACATTGCTGGAACCGACGCCATTTCCCGTGAAGGTCCACAGCGGATGGTTCATGAAGTTATAGGCGGAGAAACGGAACTGGAACTTCTTATGCTCGCCCATTTGGAAGTTCTTGAAGAGCGAAAGATCGCTCGTCCAGAACCACGGCCCAAAGAACTCCGGTAGCACTGTCGGCCCGTTCTTGCCGGGAACCGTCGGGACGGAGAAACAGCTTCCATTTAGGTATTGATGCGGGCCCAGGTTCTTCCTAGGATCGCAGGTCAGAATCGGCATTAGAGCAATCTGGTCCGTGCCGTTGATTGAATAAGGCGAGACCGTGGAGTTGTATGCGTTCTGCACAGTTATGGCACTCGAAATGTTACCAGCGGCGTTGAAGTTTCCATTGGCGGAATTGCCGGTCAGGTTTACGCCGCTCTGGACGGAAGTGATGCCGGATATTTGCCAACCATTTACGGCAGCTTCCGCGCCTTTGTTGCCATGGACGAACTTTGGCAACTCAATCGAGTACGCCGCATTCATCAGGTGACGGCGATCGAAAGGCTCGGCGCCATAGTCCTGGCTCAGGTCCAACTGGTTCCCGCCCACAAGTCCCAAGGACTTGCTGTAGGTGTAGTTGAAGGAAATATCGTAATTCCCCTTCTGGCGCACCCAGCTTACCTGCAGTGCGTTGTAATTCGAATATATGTTGTGATTGGCTTCGCTAATTACTTGATAGTTCGGATAAGGAGCGAAGGCGTATTGAGATGGGCAGGGGAGCGTGCCGCTGCCCTGTCCGTTAGGTCCGCAGTTATTAGAGTTCTGGTTTGAAGGATTGAACCCCTTGTTGAAGAGCGTTCCGGCCGGTACGACGTTGATGTTGGTCCCGACACCGTTCTGGTTCAGCCCATACTTGCTCTGGTTACCCACGTAGGATATTTCCAGCAGCGATGAGAAGAACGGCAGCCTTTGAGAGATTGTGAAGCTGTAGCTGGTAGTCAGCGGGCTCTCGTCATCGGTTCGGCTAACCGCGCCTGTCCCGAAAGGTTGCGTTCCCACATTGGTTGACTCGATTTGCGCGAGATTCACGCTGTTTAGCACAGGAGTCTCAATGCCGACAGGCTGGTCAAGTCCCTGCGTAAACTGTGCGTTATGGTAGTAGAACATGCCCCAACCACCGCGAAGTACAGTCTTCCCCGTTCCGAATAAGTCATATGCCACCCCGAAGCGAGGAGCATAGTAGAGGGGCCGATTCGCGAATCCGGAGAGAGGTATGCTGCTATCCTTCTTGTGCCAGGTAAAACCTGTGCCGGAGGATTCCGGCGCGCCATTAACGTACAGAGCGGGATCGAATACGGCGAAGCCAACCCCTTGGCGGTCATACCACGCGCCCAGATGGGATGCGCGGAGGCCATAGTCTACCGTCAACCGTCTGGTCGCCCTCCAACTGTCCAAGGCGAAGAATTCGATCGTTTTGTAGGCCTCGTTGTGCAGGTTAGTGAAATTCGTCTCTTGGTACTGGCCGGCAAAACCTGCAAGCTGGTCCGCGTAAGGATTGCCGGTGCTACCACCTGCCCACCCAGCCTCCACGAACAAACCGTTCGAATAAGTATTGTTGGGCTGGTTGTTGATCACGTATTCGTAGTAGGCGCCGAACTTTACCGTGTGCGTGCCCCACACTTTCGAAAGAGTGTCACTGAAGGACGGGAGGTGCTTCTTAGCGAACAAGCCAGCGCTACCGCCAGCCTCGAAGCCACCGGTATTAAACATTGTGGCAAACTCACCACCCCAACCGGTGGATGAAGGGATTTGGTCAACGCCATTGTGAAAGAGTCCGGTGAACGGAATGTTGAGGTCTTTACGGCTGACCTTGCCCGGATCTTGGAACACATTCGGGAAGTCAATGTATGTGTAGCCGAATACGAATTCGTTCGAGAGCGTGGGATTGAATACATGCGTCAAGCTCGCCGATACCGAGTCGGACCTATTCTTACCGAGGACTGGCGTCGGGTACGGCACCTGGACCGCGTTTCTCCACCACAGGCCGATGGGGAACTGCTGCACTTCTTTCTGCAGGTTATAGCGAACGTATAGTTTGGTGTTATCGCTGATGCTATAGTCCACACGCGTCAGCCATTGCCAGGAATTTTGGTCGAACGCGATTTCCTTGATGTAGTTGTATCCACCATTTGAGTTTGGATCCGCGTTTGGCGGCGGCAGAACGCCCATCAAATTCTGCATACCAGCGTTGACAAGCCCGGCAGGGAAAACGCCACCCGGGATCGGCGCATTGGCAGATCCAGAAACGGTCTGAACAAGTCCGCCAAGCCAACTCTGAGGAGCAGCGGCCGTTCCACAACCCGATGGGGTTGGGCTAACCGTAAGGCAGGAATTCAACTGGGAGGGGGCTCCGCCGCTCGCCGTCTTGGTACCTAATTTTGCAAGCTCCGTTGGGCTGAAATCGCCGCCGAGCATGCCCGCAGTCGGCACTGTTGCGCCCAACAATCCTGTATCGAGCGTTTGGTAGTAATACTCGAACCCCGAAAAGAAGAACAGCTTGTCGCGGTTGTGGTTGAAATTCGAGTGCGGCAGGAGAACAGGACCGCCAATGTTGCCTCCGGGGAAGAAAAATTTATTCGCCGGCTTGGGCGTTCCGGTGGCGTCGTTCACCCACCGGTTCGCGTTCATCGCATAATCGCGCGCGCTGAAATATGCTTCTCCATGGAAATCGTGCCCGCCCGCCTTAGCAATCGTATTAATGACGATTGGTCCCTTGGAGTTCTCCGCGCTGAAGTTTGAGGTCAGCACCTTGAACTCCTGAATCATGTCCGTGTTGGGGTTAACCGGAGTCGCACAGTTGCAGCCTGGGTCGGAGACATGGGCGCCATCTGCCGTAATGTCAATGCTTCCGGCACCGGTTCCGTTGGATGCATACGCGCCGTTCAGCGGGCTCTGGCTGCCGCCATCGCCGTTGCCGTTAATACCGATCACCTCGCCGGAGAAATCCGTGCCGCTCCTCATCCCGTCCCCTTTGTTCAAAGGAGCAAAACCCGGCAGGATCTTGATGAACTCGGCGGCGTTGCGGCCCACGATGCTGAAGTCCTGCAACTGTTTCTCGGTGAGTGTAATCGCCTTTTCGCCGGAGTCCGTAGCGATGATTTGATCGGCGATGCCCTCGACCTTTACTTCCGTTGTAGCGCTACCAAGCACCAGCTTAATCGGGAAACTCTGGCTAGCTCCGCCCGAGACTTCGATGCCCTCCGTTACGGTCTTCTGAAAACCGGCAGCCTCAACGATCAGCGAGTAAGATCCAGTCGGCACGGAAGAGAACGAATAGTATCCGTCAGAGTTCGTCGCGCTCTTGCGCACGTCTCCTGAGGCAGCGTTCTTGAGAGTCACATTGGCATTGGCCACAACCGCGCCGGAAGGATCGTAGACCGTTCCGGTGATCGTGCCATATATGGATTGCGCGCGCAGCATCCCCCCACCAAGAAGAATCGCGCAGCACAACACAACCAATAGGGAAATTAGGCGTTTTTCCACTGGACCACCCCTTTGTGAATAACGTTATTCCAACCGGGGAACCTGTAATGGGTAGTATTTAAATACTAGATGACTGAATCGTGTCAAGCAAAAACTGTACCGTTAACGCACACGGCCGCTGCAATTCCTATAACTCATTATTTTTCAATACTTTGCGAGTTGCCGTAAATCTCATTTTGAGAGCACTTGGGGCGTCAAGCACAATGCTTGCTACATCAAATCGGAACATTTCATGCGAATTGCCGAGCAGATTCGATCTATTTGCTTTTCACTAAATCATGGCCTCGGGCAAGTGATCGACCAATTATTTGTGTACTTCCCGAGCGGGTAACAAATCGCGAAAGTCCCGCCGGCGATTTTGAAGCTTTTTGGCCTAGAAGGCGATTCGAACGTTCCAGTTTTTCACCGCGTCGGGCACGGTCAGCGTGACGGAGTGCGTTTGGCTATCGAAGCGCCAATCGTGATTGACTTCGGCGCCAATGTGAATTTCTTTCGGAGAAGTTGTCACTCCGTACAATTTCATCTGGGCGCTCTTCCACCATGGCTGGAAAGCATTTTTCTCGACGCTGCTTGTTACCGTTACGAGATTCGCTGAAACCTGGCAAGAATAATTGATGCGCAAAATTTCGCCGCGCTGATACGCGAACGTATGCCCATCGTCTTCATATAGCGCTCCCTGGCATTCATTCCCAGACGTGTTGGAAGGAAGGTAGACGCGGAGTTCAAGCGGCCCATCCGGGGTCTCGCCCGTGTTCTGCACTAGAGGCTGCATGGGCACAATCGCCCCCGCGCGAACGTGGAGCGGCACTTCCTCAATCCGTGGATGAAGATTAATTTGCTCTTTGTTGGTGTGCTTATCCAAAGTCCAAAAGTCGTACCATTCGCCCGGCGGCAAAAATACTCCCTGGGTATCCACAGATTCCGTGACAACCGGCGCCACAAAAAGATCAGGGCCAAAAAGAAAATCATGATCGTCGCCGTAAAATTCCTCAGCGTGAGGATACTCGAGGAAAACTGGGCGCATGAGCGGCATGCCATTGCGTGTTGTTTCCTCCGTGATCGTATAAATGTACGGCAACAGTTTGTAACGCAGTTCGATGTATCTCCGCCGAATCGCTTCCTGCTCCGGACCGCTGGCCCACGGTTCGTGATCGGAGGTGCCCTTTGCTGCGTGGTTGCGAAAGATTGGGTTAAACGCCCCGACCTCAAACCAACGCGTCAACAAGTCTGCTGGCGGCGAGCTGCCGAAGCCGCCGATGTCGTCACCGACAAGAGAATAGCCGGAAATCCCCATACTCAGCAGCATCGGCGTGCTCATCGAAAGATGGTTCCACGTCGCGAGGTTGTCGCCAGTCCAGGTCGCCGCGTAGCGCTGCGCTCCGGCGTACGCGGCGCGGGTCAGCACAAACGGCCGTTCGTTAGATTGCAATTTTCGTAATCCATCATAGGTTGCGCGAGAATTCTGCATGCCGAAAAGGTTGTGCACAGCACGGTGATCCAGAGTCGTGCCGTCATCCAGGCGATGCCGAACATCGAGCGGCATGGTCTTCGACGGATAGGTGAAAACTGCCGGCTCATTCATATCGTTCCAATAACCGGATACACCCATGCCAACAAAATCCTTGTACAGGCCACCCCACCAATCGCGCACTCGCGTCAGCGTAAAATCCGGAAACACGCTCTCTCCTGGCCATACCATCCCCACGTAAACCGAACCATCCGGATTCTTAACAAAAACATCATTCTTCGTTCCGGAATCGAACGGAGCATATCCATGACCGGGATTTTTCTTGATGTGTAGGTCGGTGATCAGAATCACGTGGAAGCCCTGCTCGCGCAGGTCGGCGATCATTTTTTCAAAATTGGGGAAATATTGGCGGTTGACGGTGAATGGCGCGTTTTCGTCCTGATAGTCGATATCCAGATAAATTGTATCCGCGGGAATTTTCTTTTCACGCAGCAGCCGCGCGATTTCACGCACACGCGCTTCCGGGTAGTAGCTGTAGCGGCACTGTTGGTAGCCCAGCGTCCATAGCGGCGGCAGAGGCGCGCGTCCGGTCAGCGCCGTGTACTCCTCGATGATTTTCTTCGGCTCAGGTCCCGCAATGAAGTAATAGTTCAGCTCTCCGCCCTCCGCGCCGAAGGAAAAATAATCTGCAGACTCTTTTCCGAAATCAAAGCTGCTCCGGTAGGTGTTGTCAAAGAAAACGCCGTAACCAACCCCTTTGCGCAGCCCGATGAAAAACGGAATGGTTTTGTAAAGTGGATCGGTTGATTCCTGCCAGCCGAACGCATCGGTATTCCAGTTTGTGAAGGCACGATTCCTGCGATTCATCGGTCCGGCCTTGTCGCCCAGTCCGTAATAGTTCTCTTCCAGAGGCATTTTCTTCCATACACGTACCCGCTCTCCGTTCCAAGCCATCGGCAAGCTCGGTTCATCGGCAAGCAGGATATTTCCGGCTGCGTCCGAGAAACTGATCAGCAGTGGTGATTTCTGAACAATGGCTACAGTTTTTCCAGCGACGACGCGTACTTCTTTTTGGTCTTCATCGATTGTGAGAGTTTGCGATTCGGGCGATTCAATCACTGCCCAGGAGAAATCCTTCGAAAAAGTGCCATGCGGAGCGACACGCACACGAAACACGCCCTCGCGAAACACTGTGACCCGCACTTTTGCTGCACCGGCGGTCAATTCCACGCCATCTTTCAATTTCTCCACATTCTGGACGGCCCCTACGTGCTGCCAACCTTGTGCCGAGACAGCTCCGCATGCGAGGGCGAAGGCAAGCACGCCCATTCCGATGCGTTGAGCGACCACTTTCATCTCTACCTCCTGGACACTAGAAAAAGCGAAGGGCGATCAGGCGTGAAACCGTTCAAGCCAAAACGTAACAGGCTGCTGGCTAAGAATTGTGATGGCGAAGCTTATAACAGGCGCGAAGCAGGCTCAACAGCTGACTCGGAGCTGCTCTCTTCGGCAATATTGCCATTGATTCGACGGGACGCACACTTCTGCATTTATGTTTCTTGGCAGAGGGGCGGAAGTTCAAACTTGTCCAGGCGCCACTTTTCTATTTTTTAAGCGCCCAGCAGGATGTCCACGGTTAATTGATCGAGCCGTTCGTAGGGCAGGCGCTTCTTGGCCATCACATCCTTATCGAATGTGTGAGCCAATAGGGCGGCGGCGCCCTTCTTGGAGTATTTCCCTTCGCGCGGGGTGCTCACACTCGCGGTTGAAATTTCCTGGAGTATCGCTTGGATTTCTTTATTTGCGTTCCAGAGCGCTGCTTTTTCTTTCAGGATGAGATATGTCCGCATGCAGCCGCGCGCGAAATCTTTCACGCCATCGTAGTCTTCGGTGCGGTATGCGTGCGCATCGAAATGGCGTGCGCCGGTGTACGCGACGTCTTCCAGGAATTTGACCAGCCAGAATGCAGTCTTGGGATTGGACGAACCAAAGCGCAAGTCCTGGTCGTAGCGGCCGGGCATCTGATCGTTCAAATCGATATGGAAGAGCTTACCCGCTTCCCATGCCTGCGCCACGCCGTGCATGAAATTCAGTCCCGCCATCTGCTCGTGCGCGACTTCTGGATTCACGCCGACCATTTCCGGATGGTCCAGCGTGGGGATAAAACCGAGGTAATGCCCGGTGGTAGACATGTATATGTCGGCGCGCGGCTCGTTGGGCTTGGCCTCCATCGCGAACTTGTATCCGTAGCCGCGGTCGATGTTGTATTCGCAAAGATAGTTGACGGCGTCGCGCAGGCGGCGCACCGCTTCATCCGCGCGGCGGCAGGCGTCCGTCTCCGTGCCTTCCCGTCCGCCCCACAAAACAAAAATTTTCGCGCCCAGCTCCGCGCCTAGATCCATCGCGCGCATGGTTTTTTGCAAAGCGTAAGCACGCACAGCAGGATCGTTTGCGGTGAAACCTCCATCGCGAAAAACTGGATGGAAGAAAAGTGACACGGTCGCCATGGGAACGACGATTCCATGTTCTTTGCAGGCTTTCTTGAAGTCGCGCACGATGGCATCGCGCTCTGCGCTGGTGGCGTCGATGGGGACAAGATCGTTGTCGTGCAAATTGACGCCCCAGGCTCCGACTTCACCCAGCATGGCGACAATGTCCACTGGTGAAATCACTGGGCGGACAAAATCGCCAAACGGATCGCGCCCGCGATTGCCAATCGTCCACAGGCCAAATGAAAATTTGTGTTCCGGCCTGGGCCGAAACAAACCGACATCCTTGCTCATGCCATCTCTCTCCGATGCATTCGCTTTTGCCAACGCATTTACGAATTGAAAATGGATTTCATTGCCGGGTACAGCCGCCGGTACGCTTTATAACTCTCGCTCATTTTCGCGACGTTTGAACGATCAGGTGCAATGCGCGCGGCAACTCGCACGACGGCGCCGCAGGCCGCGTCTACCGACGGCCAGATATTCGCGCCGACTCCCGCGAGAATAGCTGCACCATACGCTGCACCTTCTTCTGCCTCCACGATCTCCACTTCGTGACCGTATACATCCGCTTGAATCTGCCGCCAGAGAAGCGATCTTGCACCGCCGCCGCCGAGGCGAATATTTTTTACCGGCACATTCATTTCACCGAAGATCGTGAACGTGTCCCGCAGACTAAACGCAACTCCTTCGAGAATCGCGCGCACAACATGAGCGCGCGTATGCGATGCAGTCAAACCAGCAAGAATGGCGCGTGCTTCGGAATCCAGGTGGGGCGTGCGCTCGCCCATTAGGTAAGGCGCCCAAAGCAATCCGTCTGCACCAGGCGGAACACTAGCGGCCTCTTCCGTCAGCCGCTCGTAGGGATCGCGTCCGTCACTCGCCGACCCGCTCCCAAAACGATCGCGAAACCAGCGGAGCGACAATCCAGCAGCCTGCGTTACGCCCATCACGTGCCAGCGGCCGGGGATCGCGTGGCAAAAAGTGTGCAAGCGCCCTTTTGGATCAAGCGCGGGACGATCCGTCGCGGCAAAAACGACACCCGATGTTCCAATCGTCGCGCTCACTGCACCGGGCACGACGATTCCCATACCCGTGGCGCCGGCAGCTTGATCCCCTGCTCCTGCCACGACCGGCGTTCCCACTGCCAACCCTGTCGCTTCCGCACCGATAGCGGAAATTTTTCCGCAAACGTCAGGCGATTCGTACAGCGCGGGCAACAGCGAGCGATCTATCTGTGCTGCTTGCAAAACTTCTTCGGACCATCTGCGATTGGCCACATCCAGCATCAAAGTGCCAGATGCGTCAGCCATATCAATGGCACGCTCACCAGTCAGTCTGAAACGAACATAGTCTTTCGGGAGCATGACTGAACGAACGCGGCTCCAGTTGTCCGGTTCGTTCTCGCGCGTCCACAAGAATTTTGTGAGTGTGAAATTTGGCAAAGCCGGATTGCAGGTAAGTTGGATAAGCCGATCGGCCCCGATTTTTTCGTTCAGCTCTTTGCATTGCTTGTCGGTGCGCACGTCGCACCAGATCAGCGCTGGTCGCACAACTTCGCCGGAACCGTCCAGCATCACGGCTCCATGCATCTGCCCGGAAAATCCCACGCAGGAAATTTGCTCGCCTCGCAATTTGCCGAGCGCTAGCGCCTTTCGAATGGCCAAGCCCGCAGCCCGCCACCAATCTTGGGGTCGTTGTTCCGCCCAACCAATCTTGGGCGAGGCAAAGGGCTCATGTTCTTCCGTGGCCGACGCGAAAATTCGGCCCGTCTCGTCCATGATCAGGGCGCGCGTGCCACCAGTACCTACGTCGATTCCCAAGACGTACTTTTGCATTTGAATCCTGCGCTTTACAACCTGCCCCGCTTCATCTAGCTTGGTGTTGATTCAATCGAAAAGACGGACTTACACGCGGCCAGCATCAAATTGTCTTTCATCGCAAACGTGCAGAAGAAAATGAATGACTACAATTCCTTAGCGTGTACGTTAACGGCAGCGGTATAGTAGCATGCAAATTTTAGATTGCAAGTATGCGAATAACGCATAGAAACTTTGGAGGCTGAATGTTTCACTTCTTTCGAAACTCGATGCTCGTTCGAATGGTTCTTTTTTTCTCTACGATTTGCGCGCTCTGCTCCGTCGCGCGAGCGCAAGAAACGCCTCCTTATCGGGATCCAAAATTGCCAGTGGAGCAACGCGTCGCCGATTTGCTCGCGCGCATGACGCTCGAAGAGAAGCTCGCGCAAATGGAAGGTGCCTGGGAGAACCCCCAGTTCGTCAGTCAGCAGGAAGCGTTTTTCGTGGATGGCAAAGGAGCCTTTCTTCCTGAGAAGGCCGGCGTCGTTCTGAAAAATGGACTGGGAGAAATTTCGCGCCCGAGCGAGGGCCGCGGTCCGCGGGCCATGGCTGAGTTCACCAATAGCGTTCAGAAATGGGTAAAAGAAAACACCCGTCTTGGAATTCCCATTGTGTTTCACGACGAGTGCCTCCACGGACATGTCGCTCCGGGTGGCACCAGTTTCCCGATGGCTATCGCACTCTCTTCGACGTGGAACCCCGCACTGATCGGCGAAGTCTTCACTGCCACCGCCGCGGAAGTCCGCGCGCGCGGCGCACAGCATTGCCTAGCGCCGGTGCTGGACCTTGCACGCGACCCGCGTTGGGGCCGCACCGAAGAAACCTATGGAGAAGATCCATATCTCGTCACGCGAATTGGTGTCGCCGCGATCAAGGGTTTCCAAGGCGTCGGACCGTTCATCGACAATTCGCATGTGATGGCCACGGCAAAACATTTTGCGGTTCACGGCCAGCCGGAAGGCGGCACCAACGTCGCTCCAGGCAACATCTCGGAACGCGTCGTTCGCGAATATTTCCTGAAGCCATTCGTTGCAGCCGTCCAAGAAGGAAACGTACAAACCGTCATGGCGTCTTACAACGAGATCGACGGAATTCCCTCGCACAGCAACAAGCATTTGCTGGGAGACATCCTCCGCGGCGAATGGGGATTTCAGGGGCTAGTGGTCTCGGACTATTTCGGCATTACGGAAATGCGAACGATCCATCACATCGTCGGCTCCAACGAAGCAGCCGGCAAATTGGCGCTGGAATCGGGCATCGAGATGGAATTGCCGTTTCCTGCAGCGTATCCCAGCCTGCTGGAACAAATAAAACAGGGGAAAGTTTCCGAAGCGCTGATTGACAGCGCCGTCGCGCGCATCTTGCGTGCGAAATTTCTTACTGGACTTTTTGAAAACCCCTACGTAGATCCCGCTTATGCGGAGAAAATCACGAACAGTCCCGAGCATCAGCAGCTCGCACTGAAAGCCGCGCGCGAAGCCATTATTCTCCTGAAGAACCAGGACAAACTGCTTCCGCTTTCAAAATCAAAATACAAGCGCATCGCCGTCATCGGCCCGAATGCCGCCGACGTGCACCTTGGCGGCTATAGCGACAATCCCGGCCGAGGCGTAAGCGTTCTTCAAGGCATCAAAGACAAAGTCGGTTCCTCCGCCACCGTTCTGTACTCTGAAGGGTGCAAAATTACGGAATCAATTCCGGTCTGGGCAGAAGACAAAGTGGTTTTGGGTGACGCGGTCCTGAACGCTAAGCGGATTGACGAGGCTGTGAAGGTGGCGCAAAAAGCTGACGTCGTTATTTTGGCTCTTGGGGGAAACGAACAGACTTCGCGCGAAGCTTGGGCCGTCAATCATCAAGGCGATCGCGATAGTCTAGATTTGCTGGGCAATCAAGATGATTTGGTGAAGGCAGTCTTGGCCACAGGCAAGCCCACCGTCGTTTTTCTGCAGCATGGCCGCCCGAATTCCATCAACTTCATCACCGAACATGTCCCAGCAATACTTGAGGGCTGGTATCTGGGGCAAGAAGGTGGCACCGCGGTTGCGGATGTGCTCTTCGGCGATTACAACCCCGGCGGAAAATTGCCAATTACCGTTCCGCGATCGGTGGGCCAGCTTCCGGATTACTACTACCAGAAACCGTCGGCGAAACGCGAATACCTGGGCACTACGCCGCTGCCGCTATTTCCTTTTGGATGGGGGCTGAGTTATTCGACGTTTAAATACGCCAATGTCCACGCCACTCCGGAGCCTATCGGCCCGCAAGGTCAAACCAAGATTTCTGTGGATGTCACCAACACTAGTGCGGTTCGTGGCGAAGAAGTTGTCCAGCTATATATCCGGCAGGACATCAGCTCTGTCACGCGGCCGGTAAAGGAACTTCGGGGCTTCCGCCGTATCGCGCTCAATCCGGGCGAAACCAAAACTGTGGAGATGGCCCTCGGCTTCGATGAACTCTCTTATTTGAATCGCGACATGCATCGCGTCGTTGAGCCAGGTATTTTTACGATTATGGTCGGAGGAAACTCGGTCGACTTGATCGAGATGAAATTAAACGTAGTCGACAAATAAGACGACAGATTTTTAGCTGGGACGGCAACCAGAAATTTCTCGTTCACCAGGAATTCTTTTCGGACGCATCCTTCCCTTCTTCAATGGTAAGGATGCGATCCACACCGGTTACCTTAACTTTCTGTTTCGTACCACTAGGCCAGTGAATCTCGATGGCCTCTACTGTCGTGGCCGAGCCTATCCCAAAGTGAACCCGCTTGTCAGAACTCGAGCCGTATGATCCGCCGCTAAACACATCCGCGCGCTGTCGAACTCCACCCGCGGTGAGAAATACTTTCGCTCCGATCGCATCACGCGGGCTCTTGGGATCGCCAACCAGTTTCAGAGTCAGCCAGTGATTGCCGTTCTTGACCACATTGCGCAGCAGCGTCGGCGCCGAATCAATATTGTTTATGACTACATCAATGTGCCCGGTGTTGAAAAGATCTCCGAACGCCGCTCCACGCCCGGTAATCACGTCTGCCAAGCCGCTGCCCGTAGCAGGCGGCACTTCTTGAAATTTTACGCCATCAAGATTTCGAAACAGTTGCGGCCGCTCCGCCCATGTGGTTCCCCAGTCCTGCTTGTCCACTTCCGGGTACACGTGCCCGCTGACGATAAAAATATCCAGCAAGCCATCGTTGTCAAAATCCAGAAACCCAGTTCCCCATGACAAAAATGGAATCGTCGGAATCGCCAAGCCGGCCCGATAGGTGACGTCCGTAAAACTACCACCGCCATCGTTCCGGTACAGCGTCTTGTAGTCGTCGGAAAAAGTAGTCGTGAATAGATCTACTTTTCCGTCCCGGTTGTAATCCCCCACGGCAATTCCCATGGAAGCTTGCTCACGCCCGTCTTCACTCAGCGCAAATCCCGACGCGTAACTTACATCTTCAAATGTTCCATTGTGCCGATTGTGGTAAAGATAGTTCGGCACCGAATCATTGGCCACCACAAGGTCCACCCAACCATCATCATCCACATCCAAAAATACCGACGCCAGCCCATAGTAGCCGTTGGGATTCGAAACTCCCGCTTTCACACTCACATCCGTAAAAGTTCCATTGCCATTGTTGTGGAATAAGTGGTCCGCTTCTCCTGGTAACCCGCGGGGACCGCACATCACATTTATCCCGCGAAATTGGCAAAAATTCGCGGGAATCGGGCCCGCGCCAGCAATTGGCGGATGGTCAAGATCGAATTTCACATAGCCGGGAACAAACAAATCCAGCAGCCCGTCGTGGTCATAGTCGCCCCAGGTCGGTCCAGTGGACCATCCACCCAGTGCGACGCCGCCCTTCTCCGCGACATCGGTGAAAGTGCCGTCATGATTGTTGTGATACAGCCGGTTCTTTCCATAGTTCGCCACGTAAATGTCCGGCCAGCCATCATTGTCATAATCACCCACTGCCACGCCGAATCCCCACCGTTCGTTCGCGACGCCGGCCTTTTCGGTGACATCCGTAAAAGTTCCGTCACGATTGTTGTGCAAGAGCATCGCTCGCGGCGCGGCCTCTTTCCCTCTCAGGGCCCCGGCTGTCGAGCCGTTCAACAAATAAATATCCAGCCAACCGTCGTTGTCATAGTCGAGCAACGCCACGCCGGAACCCATAGTCTCCAGAATCGTTTTTTTGTCAGGGCTCCCTGAGCGATGCAAAAATTTATCTAAACCAGCTTGCTTTGTAATATCGGCGAACACGACGGGAGCATCGTCCACGAATCCACCCGCTGTAATCGGCCGTGAATGCGAGTCTTTCACCGCGGCATGCGCGACGCCCGTCGCTACCCCCATGCCTTGCGTCGGCTGTTTCGGCTTTTGCTCAGGCGCCTGTTGGCCACGAGTGCCGGCTGCGAAACACGAAATCGCCAATAAGAACAACACAACTGCCTTTGCAAATCTCAACAGTAAACGCGACGCTCGCCGGTGACAGGGACTGAAGAAGTTCATGAAGGTAACCGCGCTGAAGCCCGCGGAGTATAACATTCTCAATCTACACCCCAAAACCGTGAATCCCACTTTACAGTTTCTTGCGTCTTACCCCCAGAGGTGACGTATTATGCGGAACAAGTGTCCGCTCTTGGTGCGACAGCAGCGAAGCCTCAATTTCTGTAACGCCAGTGATGAGCTGGAACTCCAGTGGTGTGCGAATGAAGACTAGGAAGTTGCACCGTGGCTAAAGAAAGCCGCGGCATTCACTTGATTGCTGAGCTGGCTAAGGTCTCCATCGGGACTGTGGACCGCGCTTTGCATGGCCGCGGCGGCATTAAGGAATCCACTCGCCAGCGTATTTTACAAATTGCTCGTCAAATCGGTTACACCCCCAACCTTGCCGCGCGCGCTTTGGCAGTAGCCAAAGCCAGCGCGCGTATTGGCGTCTGCATGCCAAAGGAAATCCACTTTTTCTACGATCAGCTTTGGAGTGGAGTTTTGGACGAGAGTACGAGCCTTGCTCAGCTTGGCATTCAGTTTGTGAATCGCCCCGTCCAGGTTCTCGGCGTGGGAGATGCAGAAGCATTCCAGGAGCTCGTCCAAAGCGGCGTGGACGGGATCATCCTCACCGCTGGAAACCCGCAGGCGCTCAAGCCGTTGATCGACGATGCAGAAAATAGGGGCATCCGCGTGGTTTGCGTTTCCACCGACGCTCCCGAAAGCCGACGCTCCAGCGTTGTCTGCGTGGAACCGTGGCTAAACGGCTGTTTGGTCGGCGAGCTAATGGGTAAGTTTCTTCCGCCGGCCTCAAAGGTTGCCGTCATCGCCGGAATGCTCAGCACTGAAGACCATCGCAAGAAAACCGACGGCTTCTCCGAGACTTTTCCCAAACATTGCCTGGGAGGAAGGACTGTCAGCGTTGTGGAAGGCCATGAAGACGCTGACGAAAGCTTCCAAAAGACCTTTCATCTCCTTCGCCGCATTCCAGACCTCGCCGGTATCTACGTTAACACCGTTAACTGCCTTCCTGTCTGCCGCGCTCTCGCCGCAGTAGGTCTCGCGGGCAAGGTTAAACTGATCACGACTGACCTTTTTGAAGAGATGTCTTCTTACTTTGAGGCTGGCACTATCACCGCCTCCATCTACCAGCAGCCCCATCGTCAAGGCCAGATTGCCGTTCGACTATTGGTCGATAATCTGACCAACAAGGTGAAGTTGCCTCCAAGAGTACATTTGAGTCCAGGTGTGGTGATGTCATCCAATTTGCATCTGTTTCGCGAGATCCGGCACCCCGTTTCAAAGTTAGGTGACTAGGCACCTGTTCACCGGAATGTCCTGCACCAATAATAGGAGATTCCCCGTGGTTCGGCGCCGGTTGCTCATTGTCTCCTTCTAGTCTTAAGCCTTCATCCGGAAATTCAGTTGGGAGTTTGGTTTTGTAACATCATTTTTATGGATACTGATAGGCTGTAGATGAGCGTTATTCTCAGGCGGTTCCATCCCGAGAGTAGCACTTTCTACCCTGTATCGAGCGCCCCTTAATCAGAAACAAATCGCTTGACAAGCATTCGTTTCAATAATACAACCTCTTATAACCGTTAACGTTAACGGTGTGGTTTCGGGGTTGTTTGGGGTTATCTCGGTTGAAAATCTTGTCGGTCTACACAAGGGGTGAAATATGCATTTTCAGTCGTCGAAGTGTGTTGGGAGGTCTATGCCTGCTTTAAAGATGTCGCATTTACGTTATTTCTTGATTCTTTTTGTGTTTCTAGCAGCCTTGCCGTTCCGCGCATCCGCACAGGATGCCACCATCGTTGGCACGGTTACTGATCCTTCGGGATCGGTAGTTGCAAACGTTAAGGTTACTTTGACAAACGTTGAGACCGCTCTGGCCCGCACAATCACTACCAACGAGTCGGGACAATACGCCGCGGTCGAGCTGCGCATCGGCCACTACAACGTCAGAGCCGAAGCTACGGGATTCAAAGTCGCCGAGCAAAAGGGTCTGGTACTAAACGTTGGTGACCGCACTCGCGTGGACTTCCAATTGGTTTTGGGCGGAGCCTCCGAAACCGTAACCGTCGAAGCTAACGCTATTGCCGTCCAGGCGGACAGCGGTGAGCGAAGCAACGTCATCACCGGCCAACAGATATCTCAGCTTGCGGTGAACGGGCGCGGCATTTACCAGCTTGCTGCCCTTGCGCCAGGAGCCTCCAGTCAGATCAACCCTTCCGCCCCCAACACACCAGTCGGTGGTGACGCTGGCGTGGAGTTTAACGGCATGCGCCAGAACCACAATATCTACCTGCTGGATGGTGGCGAAGATGATGACCGCGGCGGCGCGGGTGGCATGAGCATTGCCCCTTCCTCTGACGCGATCGGAGAATTTCGCGCACTCACGTCCAACTACAGCGCCGATTATGGTCTGTCCTCCGGTGGAACCATGACTTTGGTTCTGAAGTCCGGCACTAGCGCATTCCATGCTTCGGCTTGGGAGTTCGTGCGCAACGATGCTTTGGATGCGCGCAACTTCTTCAACCCGGCTCCCCAAAAGGTCGCGGAACTGAGACAAAACGTATTCGGTTTTAATGCGGGCGGACCGGTTACCTTCGGCAAGTTGTACAATCCGAACAAGACCAAGACCTTCTTCTTCTACAACATGGAATGGCGCAAGTATATCAATGGTGGTCTCACCAACCAGACCGTTCCCGACCCTGCTTCCTACGGCGGTGATTTCAGCTCCAACCCCGCCATAATTAATGTTCCGACCGCCGCACAAGTTGCCCCTGCTGTTCTCTTTGCGAATTGTCCGGGTGGCGCGGCTCCCTTAGGAGTCGTGCAGGGCTCACCGTTCCCTGGCAACAAGATTCCGACCTGTATGATTTCTCCGAACGCAGCGGCTCTGCTCACCGCCGGAGTTTTCCCGAAAAGCAATGCCGTTGATGCCAACGGACATCCCACCTTTATCGGTGGCAACAACTCCCCCACGAATTTGAGGGAAGAGATCGTTCGAATCGACCACAACTTCAGCAGCAAGTTCTCGGTCTTTGGACACTTTGTCGATGAGCAAGTTTCCCAAGGCTTTGGAATCAGTCAGTGGAGCGGCGCAAACGTTCCGACGGTCGGCGACACGTTCGGCAATCCGTCCTACAGCGGCGTCATCCATGCTACTTATGCCATTAGCCCCAGTCTCCTTAACGAGACGGCGTTCAACTATAACGGCAACCGCATCAACATCATTCCCTTTGCGGGTTCCGGCTTGGCTAGCTTGGCACTTCCCGCTGGCTACGACTCTACAGGCTCGAGGCTATTCACCGGGCCCAACAACGATAACCGCATTCCGAATATCGACCTGAACGGTGGGATTAACTCACATTTCGAAATCGCAAGTTGGCCATGGCGTAACAAGGCTGACGATTACCAAATCCGCGACGACATTTCCCTGACCAAGGGTGCGCACCAGCTCAAGTTCGGAGCAAGCTGGGCCATCTACAAGAAGGTCCAGGATCTATTCGGTACGACGCAGGGTTCGTTTAACTTTGACGGAACATTTACAACCCCCACCGGTGCCAAATCCAAGGCCGGCAATGACCTTGCCGATTTCCTTCTTGGCGATGCCAAGAGCTACAACGAACTCGCGGTGCAAGACAAAGGCCTCTGGAACAACGTTTCGTGGGCCATGTACGTCCAGGACAACTGGCGCGTAAACCGCAGGCTGACGCTAAACCTCGGCTTGCGTTGGGACGGCGTACCCCATACATACGAAGCGAACAACCGCATGGGGAACTTCTACCCATCGCTTTACAACCAAGCCGACGCCGCAACCATGCTTCCCGATGGCACTATCAGCCCCTTGAGTGCGGGCCTTGGTACCAGCCCGAATTCAATTCTTGCGGGCGTTCCGCTCTATCTGAACGGAATCGGCATCCCCGGCACGAGCGGCGTTCCCAAGGGTTTAGTCAATAATCATTGGGCCGCCTTTGGTCCTCGCTTGGGCTTTGCCTATGATCTGACCGGCAATGGAAAGACCGTTGTCCGTGGCGGATTCGGCATGATGTACGAGCGCATCCAGGGCAACGACATGTACAACGCCGGCCCCAATATTCCTTTCAGCCTGGGGGTCACCCTCAACAACGTCGAAATGACGAACCCGGGCATCGCACTCTCCAGCGGCACCGCAGCAGCCAAGCCGATTAATGCCGCGGACATAACTGGGCTTGCCGTAAACGACTACAAGCTTCCAGTAAGCTATCAGTACAGCTTTGGCGTGCAGCATGCTCTGAATGCCAGGTCTGTACTCTCGGTTTCCTACGTTGGGAACCAGAACCGCCACCAAAACGACTACACCGAATTCAATTTGCCGGATGCCAGCGCGCTGCCGGGACTCATCGGCGGTACCACCAAATACAATTTGGCGCCGGGCCTGCCCTACCCTGGTTTCCATTCCATTCGCCTAGCGGCAAATGAGGCCAACTCGCACTACAATGCGCTGCAGGTTGACCTCAACACACAGGTAGGACGTGACCTTCAACTTCGCGCCTACTACACGTTGTCACGCACCATCGATCCCACCACTGGTGGTAACGGCGGTGGTGATCTCGCCAACGTGTCCAACCCCTATGTGGGATGGAAATACGACGTGGGACCAGGCGGGTATGACCGCACACACAACGCGGCATTCAACTTCATTTATGACATCCCGCTTTTCCGGCACAATGACAGCAAACTAGTGAGGTCCACTATCGGCGGTTGGCAGGTGTCGGGCATCGTGGTGGTCTCGTCCGGCTTACCAATCAACATCGGACTCAGCGGCGGCCAAGGCGGTAACGGCCTTCCCAACGCCGCGAACCGGCCAGACCTGACCGGAAAAATCTCGTATCCCCACACAATCGACGAGTGGTTCGATACCTCAGCCTTCACGTCTCCGGCGGTCGGTTCCTTCGGCAACCTGGGCCACAACGCACTTCGCGGACCGGGTCGCGACAACTGGAACATGTCACTCTTCAAGAGCTTCATGATCAATGAAGCGCGTGGCAGCCGGTTTGAGTTCCGTGTGGAAAGCTTCAACACGTGGAACCATACCCAGTTCCAGAACGTCAGCACCAACCTCGGCGACAGCAAATTCGGTCAACTTACTTCTGCCTTCGACCCAAGAATTTTCCAGCTTGGTGCGAAGCTGTACTTCTAAAGCTTCCTCTGGAGGCTTTCAAAAAGCCCCGCCCGCACATTGTGCGGGCGGGGCTTTTGTTTTAATTCTCTACTTATTGGAGAGATGGGACGGGGACTCCATCCTCGTGGGCCGCAGACGCACCGTTTGCGATAAGATGAAGGTCATGAGTATCACTGCGCGGGAAGGGATAAGCAGCTAGCCGGCATCCTCCTTTGATGATTGCTGAATTGCGGGCTGAGTCTTGGACATGAAGAATTGGAACCATAACCTGGCCGGTATGCTGGTGGGCCTGCTGATTTTGCTGCACCTGCCGGTTGGTAAGGCGAGTGCGCAAACACCTGCTGCTATGGAAGCACTAGCCCTAGAGAAGCAAGGCAGGCTCGAAGACGCCGCGCGGGCCTGGCAGGAGCTAGCTGAGAGAGATCCACACGACGCCGGAGCATTTGCGAGTCTGGGTCTGGTCCTCTCTAAGCAACAGAAGTATCCGGAGGCGGCGTCCGCCTACAAGAGAGCCCTCTCTTTGAATTCGAAACTGCCCGGAATACAGCTCAATCTAGGTCTCGCGGAATTCAAACAAGGAAGATTCGAAGCCGCGATTTCCCCGCTACGAGCAGCCCTAATCGCAGATCCAGGTAGCGTGCAAGCGCGGGCACTTCTGGGCTTAAGTTGCTATGGGGCGAAACGATTTGCGGAGGCCTCCAAGCACCTCGAATTAGCCGCGAATTCCGACCCTTCAAATGCCATGCTGCGCCAGGTTTTGGCGCAGAGTTGTTTGTGGGCCAAGAATTATCCCTGTGCCTTGGACCAGTTCCACAAGATCCTGGAGCAGAATCCCGATTCACCCTCCGCTCATGTATTGACTGGCGAAGCCCTGGATGGTCTGGGAAGGACTCCTGAAGCTATCGTGGAGTTCCAGGCCGCCGCGCAAGCTGCTCCCCGGGAGCCCGGAGTCAATTTTGGACTCGGCTACCTGTGCTGGAAACAACACCAGTACGATGAGGCCAAGACTGCTTTCGAAACTGAGCTATCTGTCGATCCTGCAAACGCCCAAGCATTGGCTTATCTGGGCGACATCGAGATACGGAACAACAATTCAGAAAAAGCCGTTAGTTTGCTCAAGGAGGCCCTGCAACTGAAGGATGACATTCGAATCGCCCATGCTGATCTGGGCGCTATTTACATGGAGCAGAAAAATTATCCGGAGGCGCTTGCAGCCCTCAAAAGAGCCGTGAAACTGGACCCCATTCAGCCCGACACGCACTTCCGTCTCGGGCGCCTCTACCAAGCCATGGGCAACACGTCCGGCGCCACCCAAGAATTCGCCAAAGTTCGCGAACTTCACAAGAAATCCGAAGACGGCCTCTTGGAAAAAATGTCCGGCTCGGCTCCTCCTCTTCAGCCCTAGTACTCGCCAACACAAATACCAGGCAGGTTGTTAGTTTCGTCGGATTTTCCCGTCCGTCGTTAGGCGTTCCAGGTATCGCCGCGCCGTGGCTGCCTCGGGACGATCTCCATGGCTTTTCAGGAACTCGCGCAACTCCTGTGCCGAATCCTCATACCGTCCGACCGCAGTAAGCGACTGCGCCACAAGCAGCTCGATCTCCGGCGCCTTCCCTCTGGATTCACTCAGTGCTTGCTGCGAATTTTTTAGCGCCTCTTCAAATTGCTGTTGATGGTAATACGCTTTGGCAAGCGCCCAATGCGTCTCCCATGTTCCCGTAGGTTCCAGTTGCAGAGATTTCTCAAGGGGTGCGATGGCTGCATCATATTTCCCCTGGTTCGAAAGGGCCATCCCCAGTGCTGCAAAAGCGCGCGCGAGGTTTGGGTCAATTTCAGTGGCCTTTTCCAGTGTGCTCTGCGCCCGCGGCCAGTCGCGCCGCCGCAGGTATAGCACACCTTGCACGTACAGCACGTCAGGATGGCCCGGCGCAAGGCTCATCGCTTCGCCCACATACTTCTCCGCTTCGTCCAGCTTGTCCTCACTTAGCGCTTTCAAACCCCTTTCGAAGGCTTCTTTCGCTCTTGGCGCAAGCAGCGGTCTTCCAGGGACTCCCGAATTATCTGGCCCAACCGATACCTTCTGCACGCGCACATCAACTTCAAATCGCACTGAAGCGCGCACCGACACTTCCTTTTGGACGGCCTTATACCCGCTCGCTTCTACAACTACCGTATATTCACCTAACGCTCCAACAAGGAAGAACGCACGCCCGCGCGACGTCACCCCCTGGTCGACTGGAATCCCTTCCCGGTAAATTTTGACGTTTGCCGGTGCAGCGATGGCTTCGCCTGAACTGTCGGTCACGATTATCGAAATCTCCGCTCGATTGCCACGCAGCGTCATGCCTTCGCTTCCGCTATCCTGGGCGCACACGTGAAATGGTACGAGGAGTAAGCACAAAATCACTGGAAGCAGAAATCGCATGATTGGGAGCTGCGGGCGCTGAATCGGGTGATGCATAAGGGCAAAACCGGGTAACAGAAATCGTAGTCCTTGGCACCAATCGCGTCAAGCAAAACCAGTCGAATTCTGCCGGAGAACAAGGCCCCGCTCGTGCAACTTGGCCTTTGATTCCCTCAAAAAAATGGAGCTAGCGATAACTGTGAACTCAATGACGACGGGAGGCGTTCGTGAGAGGATGCGAATTTCAGGTTAGTCCGAGTCGGCTGCGGATTTCTTTGACGATCTGGTCGATGGGGAGAGACGCATCAATGGTGATGGCATCCGTGGGCTCCTCAAGGTCCGCGAACTGTCCCGCTAGGATTTGTTCTCCAGCGTAATGCCCCTTTCGCGAGTGCAGCCGTTCACGAAACAATTCGAAGGAACCCTTTAGATAGACGATTTTTACGTTCGAATTGATTTGTAGCCGCTCGCGATAGCTGCGCTTCAGTGCGGAGCACGCCAAAACAGCGTCCCGACCGTTCGAATCCCACTCCAGCATCGCTTCGCGAATCGAATTCAGCCATGGGATGCGGTCTTCGTCATCGAGGGGAATGCCATGCGACATTTTTTCGATGTTGGCGGCCGAATGAAAATTATCCGCATCGAAAAAATCCCACGCAAGCTGCGCGGCGAGCAATTCGCCGACAGTCGTTTTTCCGGATCCGGCAGGCCCCATGATGAGAACGATCACGGCAGCATCTCTGTCAATCAGACCTGGCCGAGGAAGTCGCCGAGCAACACGTGGAAATGGTGGACGCCGTTTTCGCGTTTGACGGAGTAGCGCCCGCGGTCGTAGGTCGAAGAGCGCAAACCGCGCTGCACGTTTTCGCAGAGGCCGATGTCTTCTTGCTGCACTTCATCGCTAAAGGCCACGGAGCGCTTGATGCGCTCCTGATTTTTCGCCGAAGCGGTATCGTGAAAGAACCATTCGAAAATCGTCAGCGTTTTTTCGTGTGAAAGAGGCACGATCAAATTGGTCGAAATATTGTCGGGATAAATATTGAGCATCAGATTCGGGAAAACCCAGAAATAAAGAGCTTGCTGCGCGCTCGCGCCCGGCGCGTAAAGGCGCTCGCCCGCGGCTTCTTCTTTCAAGGCACGGATGGGCGCGAATTGTTGCGAGTAAAAACGGAAAGTATCCGTGCGATATTGCGCGTAGTCGATTTCTTTCATTAGCCCCGGGTGCGCAATAGGGATGTGGTAGCCCTCGAGATAATTGTCGACGTAAACTTTCCAATTGCAATCGATTACATAATCGCGACGCTCGGCAAGTTGCAGTCCTTCGAATCGAAAACCGCACGCCTGTTGAGGAATCTCGCCCAGATAGGCAGAGAGAGGTTCTGCTTTCAAATCGAAATTCACGAATATGAATTGTTCCCAGGTTTCGCAGCGCAGCGGCACCATGCCCATGGTGCTGCGGTCGAAAAACTCGACACCCTCTACGTCGGGCGTGCCGATCAATCGGCCATCGAGCGTGTACGTCCAGCCGTGATACTGGCAACGCAGAACATTCTTGCAGCCGCTGCCGAGTGCAATCGGCCCAGCGCGGTGGCGGCAAACATTGCTGAAAGCGCGCAGTGCGCCCTCCTTGTCGCGGACGACGATGATCGGTTCTCCGGCTACGTCAGCGGTAAAAAAACTTTCGGGATCGGCGATGGTGCGCTTTGCACCGTTCACTTCCCCACATGCGTGGCTGAGTGTTCCAACAAGTTGCCAAGTGCGCAGAAAAATTCGCGCCTTCTCGATTTCCAGAATTGCGGGATCGGTATAGAAGCGCGACGCGAGCGTCTGTGCGCACTCGATTTGCTCGTGCACGTCCAGGTGAAGAGGTTTCGTAATCATAACTAAAACTTGCGCGTTTCCTGGCGCGACCAACGCTCGACCACGATTTTTGATTCGGTGAAAAATTCAATGGCGTCGCGTCCCTGGCCGTGAAGGATGCCGAAGAAGCTTTCCTTCCAACCGCTGAAGGGGAAATAGGCCATGGGCGCGGCTACGCCGATGTTGATGCCGATATTTCCAGCGGGCGCTTCGTAGCGGAATTTACGCGCGGCGGAGCCGCTAGTCGTGAAAAGCGAAGCTTGATTGCCATATGGGCTGCGGTGTAGGAATTCCATTGCTTCCTCAATCGAATCAGCGTGAACGAGGCTAAGCACGGGACCAAAAATCTCCGTATTGGCGAGCTGGCTGGTAGAGGGCAACCCGTCGAGAATTGTGGGTGTCAAAAAATTTCCGGATTCGTATTTCGGGATTTTCGTGTTACGCCCGTCGACGATTGCCTTCGCGCCTTCGCCTACTCCTGCCGAAATCAGCGATTCGATGCGCTGCTTGCTCTCCTTTGTAATCACTGGACCCATTTGGACGCCGGCATCGAGGCCATTGCCAACGCGAATGGAAGAGGCAGCGTGAGCGATGGAATCGCGAAACGTTTTTTGCGCTTCGCCAATCGTGACGGCAACAGAAACGGCGAGGCAGCGCTGACCTGCGCAGCCAAACGCGCTGTCGCTGATGATTTGCGTGGCGAGTTCCATGTCCGCATCGGGCAGAACGATGACGTGATTTTTCGCGCCACCCTGACACTGCATGCGCTTGCCGCTAGCCGCGGAGCGCGTGTAGACATGCTTGGCCACGGGAGTAGACCCGACGAAACTGATGGCGCGCACTTGCGGATGGTCGCAAAGAGCATTCACTACATCGCGGCCACCGTTGACGAGGTTCACGACTCCCTTGGGCAAACCAGTTTTTTCGAGGAGTTCAAATAGGCGGCGCATCGAGAGCGGAACGCGTTCGGACGGTTTCAGAATGAAAGTGTTGCCACAAGCAATGGCGTACGGCAGAAACCAATACACGATCATCGCCGGAAAATTAAATGGAGTGATCGCGGCAACGACTCCCAGCGGCTGGCGAATCTGCATTTCGTCCACGCCGGGAGTTACGTCTTCGAGGACGTGCCCCTGCATCATCATGGGGATGCCGCAAGCGACTTCCACATTTTCTATGCCGCGGCGCAGTTCGGCTTTGGCTTCGCCAAAAGTTTTTCCGTTCTCGACGGTGATTAGCCGGGCGAGCTCATCGAGATTTTCTTCCAGAAGGTTTTTGAGCTTGAAGAGATATTGAACGCGCTCTCCGGGAGGAGTCCGGCGCCAAGAGGGAAACGCAGCAGCGGCTGCCTGCACGGCAGCGTCAACATCGGCGGATGTCGAGAGGGGCGTGCGCGCAAGCAGTTCAGCAGTCGCCGGGTTGGTGACGTCAACATGCTCAGTCGCTGCAGCGGCCCGCCAGGCGCCATTCACGAAGTTCTGAAGATCGATTACTTGGGTGGTCACGGCGCTGCTCATACTAGGCTCCTTGGCCTCTGTGTGACATGCGAGAACTGCCGCTAAGGCCAATTCCAGGAAAAATCGGATCGATGTAGTTTAGCAAATAACCGTCAAGCTGAGACGCGAATCGCCGACCGCCCGGCATGCTCCGTTGCCAGGGCTAGAAGAATGCCGTGAGCTGCGTGAGGACACGCGGGTGCGAACACAGTTAGAGCTTCCTGGTTCCCTTTTGAGCCGAAGTGAGGAGTCAGGGGGGTACACCCCCCGTCGCAAGGAAGAGAGTGCGTAACGGATTGATGGCAAAGGAGTTGCGAAGTTGCCGTTGTGTAGATGAGGCTGTAAGTATTTGGAAATAAAGAAGTTAGAGGCGGCGAAGGAAACAAAGAACTTGAAGGGAAGTGGCTTGAACAGATGAGGCTGGCGGCAATGAAATAGAAGATTCACGGCCAATGTTAACTCACAAGTACTCTAATTGTCAAGATAAATGTTCGATAACGGAAATAATTGAAGGTGAACGAGATAGAGGCGAAACAACGAGAAGGCGCGGCGAAGCATAAGGACAGAAGGCATGCAGTTCGGCATCTCCCCAAGACAGCAGAACCGTCTTCGGATCACTCCGAGAGTGGATGCAGCTTAGGGGCGACGGCCAAGCGGAGGCGGTTGGCGAGCCAGGCGATTGTGGCGAGCATGCCGAGGTAGCCGATGACGCGCATGGTGACGCCGATTTTTTGGTCCTGGGCAAGGAGGCCCCATTGGGTGAAGAGGATGGTCCAGTCGCTTTCGTCGGCGCCGACAAGGGGTAAAGAGGAGGTGCGGGCATCGGCCATGTAGGTACCGATATAGGGGAAATTTTCGAAGAACCAAAACGCCGAAAAGGCAAAGCCGGTAGCTTCGCGCTGCCAGAAGAAGTAGAGGGCGCAGAGGAGGGGGACGATCAGTTCGCCGAGGGTGCCACCGAGGATTCTGATGGTGTCACCGAACCAGCTGAAGAAGAAGTGGCCGCCTTCGTGGATGATCAAGTTGGCGTGGTCGAGAATCAGAAATCCGGGTTCGCTTGCGAATGCATAGAGGAAGAATAGGACGTAGAAGCAAAGCCAGGCGATTGTGGAGACGCGGGTGACGGGCTTCCAGTCGCCTAATTTGTCTTCGAAAAGGGCCATTTAGTTAAGCGTAGCAGGACCAATTTTGTGAGGAAAGCATGGGAAGGCCGAGCGTTTCGAAGACGGAAATCCGGATGGGAGCAGTCTCACGATAGTGGCTGCTCGAGCTCGAACAAAAGAGAATGCAATTCAAGCTCTGAGGCGTAGCTTTGATTGCCAAGCTGGGGCGCAGCATGCTGCGCCCCTACAAAGACGGGGGCTACTTGTCGAGGGCGGCGAGGGCTTCGTAGGCGGCGCCGAGGAGCGGAGCGGATTCGTTTAGGACGATGGAAACGGGGATGTTGCTGAGGAGGCCTTCGAATTTCCATTTGTCCTTAAAGGCGTGGAAGAAAATGCCGTCCTTCATTTTCTCGAGGATTTTGACGGCGATGCCGCCGGCGACGTAGACGCCGCCCAGAGCGAGGACTTTCAAGGCAAGATTTCCGGCTTCTGCGCCATAGATGGCGGTCCAAAGATCCAGGGTATCAGCACAGACGCGGCAAGACTTGTCCAAGCCGCGCCGGGTGATCTCCGGGGCGGGATCGGCGTCTGGATCCTCAAACGATGCGTGAACAACCTTCGGCGCGAGGAATTCGTGGAGGGTACGGAAGCCGCGGCCCGAGAGAATGATCTCCCAACTAACTTGGGGATAGCGACGTCGCATGAAGCGAAGTAGCTCGATTTGCTGCTCGGTATGCGGTGCAAAATCAGCGTGGCCGCCTTCGGAAGGCACAACGCGGTAGCGGCCACCATCCCAGACGAGAAAAGATTGGCCGAGACCAGTGCCAGCGGCGATCAACGCGCGCGTGCCACCATGCTCGGGGCTGCCTGGATTGAGAACGCAGAAGTCTTCGGGCGGAAGGTGCTCGATGCTATGGCCAGTGGCGCCGAGGTCATTCAAGAGAACCACATGGGGAACATTCAACTCTTTGATAAGCGACTTGGTGTCCACGAGCCAAGGGAGATTGGTGGCTCTGACGCTGCCATTGATGACCGGCCCGGCAATGCCAAACCCAGCAGCAACGATACTTTCCTTGCCCAGATGTTCAGCCGCCTGGCGTGAGAATTCCTTTACGATGAGCTCGAATTGCGCGAATTCCTTACTGGAAAAGCGCTGCTTGAAGACGGGTGTGAGGGTGCCGCCTTTTTCCGAAAAGAGCGCCAAGTTGCACTTCGTGCCACCAACATCCCCCGCAAGAATCACCGTTCCCCCTCACCTTGGATGCCAAAAGTATTTTGCGCCAGCTGCTGCAATTACGGGTTGTGCCACTGTCTGCCGTCACGCTCGAGCAGAAGATCCGATTCTCGCGGTCCCCAACTACCGGCTGGATATTGTGACACGGTAGCGCTCTTGGCGGCACTCCAGACATCGAGGATGGGGTCCACAAGCGACCAGGCAGCCTCGACGCTGTCCCCCCGGTCGAAGAGCGTGGCATCGCCGCGCACGCAATCGTTCAAGAGCGTGGCACAGGCGCTGCGCGAGGCGTCGCCGAAGCCTTCCCGATAGCTGAAATTCATGGTGACGTTTCCGATACTCATCTCGGTTCCCGGGCGCTTTGCTCCAAAGGAAACCGAAATGCCTTCATCCGGCTGGATGTTCAAGATGAGACGGTTGGGTTCCACTTCACGCTCGCGAAAAACCATATGAGGCGCGCGGCGGAATTCGATCATGATTTCGGTGGTGCGTTTCGCGAGTCGCTTGCCGGTGCGAAGATAAAACGGAACGCCGGCCCAACGCCAGTTATCAATCAAAAGCTTCGCAGAGACAAAAGTTTCGGTCTTGGAGGCGGGATTCACGTTGGGTTCTTGACGATAGCCTGCTGCAGGCTGGTCGCCCAGTTTACCGGGAGAATACTGTCCTCGAACAACGGATTGCGCCACCATCTCCAGATTGAAAGGGCGAATGGACTGCAGCACTTTAAGTTTTTCGTTGCGCACGGCGGTGGCGTCGAAAGATGCGGGAGGTTCGACAGCAACCAGCGATGTTAGTTGTAAGACATGGCTTTGAATCATGTCGCGGAGGGCACCAGTCGTTTCGTAAAAACCGCCACGGCGCTCAACACCGAGTGTTTCCCCCGCGGTTATTTGGACGTGATCCACATAGTTGCGGTTCCAAAGAGGCTCGAAAATGCCGTTGCCAAAGCGCAGGACAAGCAGGTTTTGGACTGTGTCTTTGCCCAAGTAGTGGTCAATGCGGTAAACCTGCTTCTCGTCGAAAACGTTGAGAACGATCTTGTTCAATTCTTTGGCGGTGGCAAGATCACGGCCAAAGGGTTTCTCAATGATGATGCGCGTCCACGCGTTTGGCGAACAGGGATGCGCGAGTCCGGCACGGCCGAGCTGCTCGACAATGTCAGGATAAACTTCCGGAGGCGTGGAGAGATAAAAGAGACGGTTGCCGCAAAGGTTCTTGGACGCTTCCACTTCAACGAGGCGTTTGGCGAGCTGTGCGTAAGACTCCTGGTTGGCGTAATCACCCGGGCAGTAATGGAGATTGGAAGCGAATTCGTCCCACTGTTTGGGATCGATGGGCCCAACTTCGGAGATGCTCTTGGCCGCATCGCCGAGAGTGGTGCGAAAAGCGTCTTCGGTCATCGCCGTGCGCGCGAAGCCGACAATGGCGTAGCGAGGGCCAAGAGCATTGTGAATGGCCAAATCGTACATGGCGGGAATGACTTTGCGCTTGGCAAGATCGCCCGATGCCCCAAAAAGCACTACCGTGCAGGGCTCAACCACGCCGCCGTACGCCGAACCGGAAGTACCAGAATCCCCAGGCATCGTTTCTCCCTTCGCCAATTTGCGCCTTGTTTAAGTGCGCAACGCGCCGTCCAAAACTATACCTCAACCCCATACTTTCCAAGCTCAGAACGCAATTGCTGTGCGTTCTGATGGTGAATGGTGTTCATGCCGAGGCGGCGGGGACTTTCCAGATTCAATGGGCGGTCGTCAATAAAGAGGCACTGCTCCGGCCGGCGCTGGGTGACTTCCAGCGCGACGCGAAAGATTAACTCCTCGGGCTTCCGGGAGCGGACGTAGCAGGAACTGAAGAAAACCAAAAAATTTCTTCGCAGGTCGAAGGCCTCGATACGGTACTGGTTGAGCTCGAGCGGCTCGTTATTGATCGCGCCGACAAAATACTTTCCAGAGAGGGATACTTTGTCGAGAATGGCGCGAGTGTCCGAGTATTCCTTGGACTGCGCGAACATAAAAGCCGTGAACTCCTCGCGAGTGAATGAGCGAGGACGGTAAAACAGGGTGCGATCGAGATATTCGTTCAGGGTAATCTGGCCGGAATCGAAGGCCGGGAAGGAGAGATCGTGGCGGTCCTGAAATTCTTCCATGTCCAGGTGAAAAGCTGCAGCAGCATCCTTTCGCGAACCGCGATCCCAGCCATTCGTCAGGACTACGCCTCCAATGTCCCAGAAGAGTGTTGTGATTTCAGCCAAGGGCAGAGACCTCCAAAATCTTAGTTTGTCATGCGGCCAGACTATCTGATTAGTGGGAAGTTAAAGAAAACAGAAATCTACGGTGTAAGAATACGCCTTTTCCCGAGCACGTTGTCGAGGATGGATTCAAATTGTGTCAGCCCGGATTCCGCCCCGCGTGTCAGGTGCAATCGTATTACGGGTGTTCGCCGACGGCCAAGAGACTCGAAATCACCGAGCGCCAGGGCAAGTTGTAGGTCTCCAAAGGAATAATCCGCGCCGGGGATGGCGAGATCATTTGCTGGAGCTGCGGTCAGCAGGAGGAAGAGTCCTTTCGGAGGGCCACCTTTGTACACTTGACCAATGGCATGAAGATAGCGCGGGCCGGGAGTGATGAGTACGGGGAGCCCAAACGCGGATTCAAGACGTTCACGAATTCGGCGGAAGATTGTCTTCTGTGGCTCCTGGAGCTCATGAAGGGAAGCAGGGCGATGTACCCCGTCTTATGCCGAAGACCGAAAAAAGTTCGCAGTGCCTCACTCATATTTAGGGAAGAGATCTGCTGGCGTGTTTGGCCCTCGGCGTACAGCTCGACTTCGCCTTCAATCACCCGCGCGGTTGGCGGAGAGGATTGGCGCTTGGCGGTAGTCTCCTCCAGGACTTGTGCGGCCCTGGCCCGGCCCTCGCGGATGTCTGGATCGTGAAATGGATCAACGTCTAGCAGCGAAGAAGACAACGCGGTCGCGATTTCCCATTTGAACAGTTCGACGGCCAGTTCCTCGGGGCCGGTCAATTCTACGGAAAGCAGAGGTACACCCGCTTGGCGCAATGCTTTCTGGCTCTTGCTGAGTTCAGCATTCTTTTCACCTGCGATTTGGAGAATCACGACCGCGTAACCTCGTTGAAACATTTCGAGTCCGCAGGACGAACGTCCGAAGATCGGGATAATTCCTCTCCCTTTCTTGCAGGTACTCGCGCCCACGAGATAGCCAATCCGGCGGGACACAGGCTTCAAGTTGTCCGGGCTAAAGAAAACAAGGCGATTCAGGCCTTCGCGCTCGGCCGCCGCCAGGAATGCCGCCGGCGATACGGCGGGATTCGCTTCCCGTGGAGCGGCAGGTCCGCAGGCATCGCGCATCAACTTCGTGCGCGCCTGGAGCTCGACGGGATCCATGCGACAAAGGGCGGCAAGAAAAAAATTGAAATGAATCAGGGATGAATAGCGTCCGTGGATGCCTGGAGGGTCGAAAAAAGAATCCAGGAATTTGTAGGCGCGGGCTAGGCCGCCTAAGTAAGAATTCTCTTCGGTCAGAGTAACAAAGTGGCGCGCGGGAGAACGGATGCCTCGAGCTCGCAGCCTTTCCAGAAAGTACAAAAGCAGAGAGTGGGTTTCAATGTGCGTGCCGGACTTGTTGGCAAAAACGAAGAGAGTCTTGTCAAGGCGCAGCGTGCCCTCAAACGCACGGACAGAATCGGCGTCGATGGTGTTTAGCAGGAAAAATCTCTTTGCGAGCTTTGCATGTGGCAAGCCTAGAATAGATTCGGCTGCGAGGTTAGAGTCCCCCATGGTGACGAAGACTACGTCTTCGAAACCGGCGGGTTCAATTTGTGCGGCGCGGGCAGCCACCGGGGCCAGCAAGGGGCCGAGCTGTTCAGGCAAATCGAGCCAACGCAAATTACTCTTCACGGATTCAGTTCGATATTTTTCAGCCGGCCAAAGCGAGGAATCTCTGGCCCACAGGCGGGCGAGTGCATTGCTGGCAGTGAGGTTTTGCAACTCACGCCGGTAAGCGCCTTCGAGAATACCTGGGGATACCACCTGACTGGGTAACGGCAAGCCCTTCCCTTCCACTTTAGTTTTTGGAATTCTACCTCTTTGTATTAACTCTTTCAATATCTTTATTATGCGCTATATGCGGAAGCGGTTATGAGATAGCAGACTTTTTTTGGACTGGCGGTCAAGCCGGGCTGAAGCTAGGAATTTACGTGAAGTTGCAGTAAGGTGAAATGGAACGATACGCTTGAGGAGAAGAGCATGGCGAATGAATCTTGCGGTCCGACACCGCCAGCCAGCGAACCGGTGAAGCCCGGAACGCGCATGGTGCACTGCGTCAAGTTTGATAAGGAATTGCCCGGGCTGGATCGCATTCCATGGCGCGGCGAGATTGGCAAACGCGTGTATGAAAGCGTTTCGAAAGATGCGTGGAAGCTGTGGCTAGAACACTCCAAGATGGTGATGAATGAGTACCGGCTAAATCCGCTTGATCCCAACTCGCAGAAAATCATGGAAGAACAGATGGAGATGTTTTTCTTCGGCGAAGGCGCCAAGTTGCCGGAGGGATACGTCGCACCCAAAGCGAAAGGTTAATTCCAGTCGTTGGTCATTCGGCCCGTTGCGGGATGTTCGACAGGCAGTCGCGGCGTGATCCTAAACTTCAGCTTTTGGTGAGCCTCGCGCAGTGCGTGCTCAACACTCCCCGATGTGTTTCCCCTAGCAAAAAGAAATCCCAGATAGCTTGCGCCCTCCGGCCAGGCAGCGATAGGGTCGTGCAGCCGGGCGGTGATTGTCAGTTCAGTGATCCCGTGAACGGCGCGAGCGGCTTCCTCTCCAGAGACGCTTTCCAGAATTCCACTCTTTGGAACGGGAATCATCATGACCCCGGAGGCATTCTCCTCGCGTAACGAATTCGAACCTGGCAGTTCGAGTGCGTGACGCAAGAGCATCTCTTCGAGGCCAATTGGCTCAATCGAGCCATCGAATAAAAATCGCAAGGATCGTGCGCAAAGACCGCCGATTGGGCGGGGCGCGACTTCCAGCGGCCAAACACCTTCCTCATTGATTCGAAACTCCGCATGGACTGGACCGTGTGAAAGTCCCAGGGCTCGCGCGGCGTCCGTCGCACACCGCTCGATGGCGAGTTGGACGGATTCCGGGAAGCTTGATGGTGTGACGTAAATGGATTCTTCGAAATACGGACCTTCGAGTGGATCGGGTTTATCGAAGATCGCTAATATGCGCAATTCTCCTTCCCTAAGGAGTCCTTCGACTGCCACTTCCCGGCCAGGGATGTAACCTTCCACGAGCATCTGGTCGAGATTCGGTTCGCGAGTGGCAAGAATTTCTGGAGACTTGAGCAATCGGCGGACACGTGTGGATGCCGCGATAAATTCTTCGCGATTGTTTGCGCGCACGACACCCTGGCTGGCCGAAAGCGAAAGAGGCTTGAGCACGCACGGAAATTGAGTGCCCAGAAGAGCAGGCTCTGGCGCGGGATCGATCGAGAAATTTCGAAACCAGGGAACGCGCAGCCCAGCATCTCGAAAGATTTCTCGCATGCGCAACTTGCTCCGGCAGGCCTCGACCGCTGCCGGATGGTTGTAGCGAACTCCCATGCCGCGCGCAGCGTAAGCGGCAGCCGCAGCCGGACGGTCGCCAAGGGCGAGAATCCCGCTGACATTCTGACCGCGAACTGCTTCCATCACGGTGTAGGCGGCAACTTCCGGGTTTTCGAAGTGGACGGCGATCGCATTATCGCCCCAAGGATCTTCCAGCTGATGGCACCGATCGGTGACGTAAATGAGATGGACGCCGAGTTTATGCGCGGCGTCTTCAAAACTGCGCGTTTGGTAACCCAGTTTCGCGGTGAAGAGGAGCAATCGTTTAGATGGATTCGTCATACGCGGTGGGTTCCGACGGGGCGATTAGACAAATCCATCGGCGCTAGCCACGGCATTTTTCATCTGCGGCTTCGAAGCGCCGATGGATACCAACTGTTCGCGGGTAGGTTCAGCGCAGCAGTACCAGGGTTCGCTAAGAAACGGAACAGCGACTCGTGGAGTTGCAGCTATGCTGATTCGTGGAACGGACTCACCCGCTGCAATATAGGCGGCCTTCCAGATGCGTTCGAACGTAGCCGACCGCGATTCTTTTTGTTGCTCCGCTTCGGCGGCGATCTCCTGCACGGTTTCACTGAGGGCATCTACGCATGGATCAGGATTTTTCCAGGGATAGGCTAGCGACTGTGGATCGAATGGTCCAACGAGCTGCCGGACGTCATCTAGTTCCAACATTCGCGAGCCTTCGGGAATGAGCAAGCGAATACCAAGCTGAATGGGCGCAACGTTTTCGATCACACCTTGGTGCTCGATCACTCGGAGTAAATCCAGATAACCATCCATCGTCGTCCAAGGCGTGAACGGCACGAATGTCGGATGCAGCGTCATGCCAAGTTCACCGAACGTTTTGATGACGCGGAGGAAATCCTGGCGCGTATGTCCTTTTTCGAGGAAGCCCAGCACGGCGTCATCCACGGATTCGACCGCGCTGATGACAAATAGACAGCCCGTATCCCGCAGAGTGGGCAAATGCTGTTCGTACTTGAGCAAATGTTCGATCTTGATGGTCACGTCGTAAGTCACTGCGGGAAATTCACGGTGAAACGCAGCGGCGAGCTCCAATGCGTGACGAATACCATTAAAGAAATCTGGATCGCCGAAGGTAATGTGTTGCGCGCCAGCGGCCACCTGTCTGCGAATATCTTCAAGAACCACATCTTGACTGACGATTCGAAAGATTCCCTTGTAGACCGGCACGATCGGGCAATGCCGGCAAAGATGCTTGCAACCGCGACTCGCTTCCGTAGAACCGACAATTCTGTAACCTTCGCCGGGAATGATGAGGTGGGCATATTTCTCGATCGGAGGCATTCCCGAGCGATCCGGCACTTCGAATTGCAATCGCGCCATGGAGATGATGGAATCCACGGGCTGCTCGATTGCCCGGCCCATATCTTTTAAGAGTCGGTCCGCCAACTGCACAAGCCCTTCTTCGAATTCACCACCGAGAATCGTAGACACGCCGAGTCCGCGAAGATACTCAACATTCATCGGCGCGTACAGGCCATAACAACAGAGATGCGCGGTGGGGTTCTGTCTCCGCAACTGAGGAATGAGCTGCGCCGCCAGCCGCGTGGCCGTGTGCATGGGAAGATAGATGGCGATCAGCCCGGCAGCACCGATCGCAGACTCATCCAGGGATTGCCTGGCCAAGTCCTGAGCAACAACACTGTGACCACGCTTCCGCAGCCACGCCGCGGGCGACGCCAATCCGAACGGCTGCCTCCCCAATTCATAGGTAGAAATGAGTACGATGTTCACGTCCATACCAGTATAGCTGCGCGGCGCGAGGATTCAATTTCGGTTATCATAGTGGACTAAGTACCACAGTGAGAGGACTGTCAGGATGGCCATCAACGCGGGCAATTCATTCCGCACACGCGACAAATTGAACGTAGGCGCGCAGACATTCGATATTCACCGCCTGGAGTTTCTTGAGCAGCAGGGTGTCGCCGACCTCGCTAAACTCCCTTTTTCCTTGCGCATTCTTCTCGAAAACTTGGTGCGCTGCGAAGATGGCCGCACCGTCCACGCAGAGGATATTCGCGCGTTGGGGAAATGGCGGCCCGGCGCTCCTGAAAAAGAAATTGCATTCATGCCCGCGCGCGTGTTGTTGCAGGATTTCACCGGAGTTCCCGCGGTCGTCGATCTCGCCACTATGCGTGAAGCTGTGCGGCGCATGGGCGGCGATCCAAAACGAATCAATCCGCTCTTCCCCGCTGAACTGGTAATTGACCATTCCGTCCAGGTGGATAGTTTTGGAAGCGTTAACGCCTTTGGCCTGAATGCCGAACTGGAATTTCAGCGCAACGTCGAACGCTACGCTTTTCTGCGCTGGGGACAGACCGCATTCCAAAATTTCAAGGTCGTCCCGCCCGACACTGGCATCTGTCACCAGGTGAACCTGGAATATCTCGCGCGGGTCGTCTGCGCGATGCCCTACGGCAACAGGCTTGAAGCGTATCCGGATTCGGTTGTGGGCACCGATTCGCACACGACCATGATCAATGCACTCGGCGTTTTCGGCTGGGGCGTCGGCGGCATCGAAGCAGAAGCAGCGATGCTCGGGCAGCCTTCCTCGATGCTAATTCCGGAAGTTGTCGGTTTCCGCCTGCACGGTCGGTTGAGCGAAGGCTCGACCGCGACGGATTTGGTTCTGACAGTTACGGAAATGCTGCGCAAGAAAGGCGTTGTCGGAAAGTTTGTGGAGTTCTACGGCTCCGGCCTATCCACGCTAAGTGTTCCCGACCGCGCCACAATTGCGAATATGTCGCCCGAATATGGCGCGACGATGGGCTTCTTCCCCGTTGACGCGGAGACGCTTGCCTATTTGCAATTCACTTCGCGTTCGGCCGAACAGGTCGCACTTGTCGAAGCTTATTGCAAAGAGCAGATGCTCTTTCGAACCGACGACACACCTGCACCGCTCTTCAACGACACGCTGGAATTGGATTTGGGAACTGTTGAACCCACGGTCGCCGGCCCCAAACGCCCGCAGGATCGGGTCGCCCTGCGCCAGGCCAAATCATCTTTTACAAAAGTTTTGGGAGACGCTCCGTCGAAGCACGTCACCGTCCGCAACAACGGCGACTCATTTGACCTTTCTAGCGGCGCGGTAGTAATCGCTGCCATCACCAGCTGCACCAACACTTCGAATCCGTCGTTAATGCTGGGTGCTGGCTTGCTTGCAAAGAAAGCCGTCGAGCGCGGTTTGCACGTGAAACCCTGGGTCAAAACCAGCCTCGCGCCTGGATCGAAAGTCGTCACCGATTACCTGCAAGCTTCAGGCCTGATGGCTTATCTTGAAAAACTGAATTTTCATCTTGTCGGCTACGGCTGCACGACCTGCATCGGCAACAGTGGTCCGCTGCCCGACGGCATCGGCGCGGCCATCAAGGACAACAACATGATTGCCGTCGCGGTGCTGAGCGGCAATCGCAATTTTGAGGGACGCATTCATCCGCTGGTTCGCGCCAATTATCTGGCATCGCCACCGCTGGTTGTGGCTTACGCTCTCGCAGGCCGCATGGATTTGGACCTCACCACCGAATCGCTTGGCAATGACACCGCGGGCAAGCCGGTTTTTCTGAAAGACATCTGGCCGACGCCGCAGGAAATCGAATCCACTGTTCGCTCTTCCGTTTCCACGGCGCAATACAGCAAGCAATACAGCGAAGTGTTTGAAGGCGACGCGCATTGGAAGTCCATGCCGATTCCACAGGGTGACCTTTACAAGTGGGATCCGAAATCCACGTACATCAAGCTGCCGCCTTTTTTTGAGAACATGCCAAAGGTGCCACCCGCACTTGCGGACATTCATGGCGCGAAGGTGCTGGCCATTCTTGGCGATAGCGTAACGACCGATCACATTTCTCCGGCTGGCTCGATCCCGGTTGATTCACCCGCCGGCAAATACCTGATCGCCAACGGCGTGAAGCCGCATGAGTTCAATTCATATGGCGCGCGCCGCGGCAACCACGAAGTCATGATGCGCGGCACGTTTGCCAATATTCGCCTGCGCAACCAACTCGCCCCAGGCACCGAAGGCTGCTGGACCCTTTTCCTGCCCGACGGCGAGAAAATGTCCATTTACGATGCTGCTTTGAAATATCGCGAGGCGGGCGTGCCGCTGGTGGTCATCGCCGGAAAAGAATACGGATCCGGGTCTTCACGCGATTGGGCCGCGAAAGGCACGCGGCTCCTGGGTGTGCGCGCCGTCATCGCCGAAAGCTACGAACGTATCCATCGCAGCAACCTCGTGGGCATGGGAGTGCTTCCGCTGGAATTCAAAGCGGGAGAAAACCGCGAATCGCTCGGCTTGTCGGGCCACGAAATATTTGAATTCGAGGGCGTCGCGACGCTTGAGCCAAAAAAACCCATAACCGTGCGGGCTAAATCCGCTGATGGATCGGTGAAGACTTTTTCGGCGATTGCGCGCGTGGATACACCGGAGGAAGTGTCCTACTACCGCCACGGCGGCATTCTGCAATACGTCCTGCGGCAGATGCTCTAGCATTCGATGAATTCTTGTCCAAGAGGAAAAGTTTTGCAGCCAGGAGCCCTAGCGGGCGCCTAAACGTCTCGAATGGGAGAGTCCATGAAGATTCGTATGATTGGCTTTTGCCTCGCAATACTGGTTGTGCTTGCGCCCCCTTCGAGGGGGCAAATCAGTTCAGCACCCCAATTAATCGCCATTAAGGCAGGAAAAATAGTCGATCCGGAAACGGGAAAAACTTCCGTCAATCAGATCATTTTGGTGGAAGGCAAATTCATCAAGGAGATTGGCGGAAACGTCGCCATTCCGGCGGGCGCCAAGATTATTGACATTTCGAATGCCACGGTTCTGCCAGGTCTTTTCGATGCGCATACGCATCTATGCATGTCCGTTATTCCCCGCCGCGACCATGGCAACTACTACTTCACCACCCTTCTCGATACTACCGGGTATAGAGCCATCGAAGGCGTGGCGAACGGCATGGCGATGTTGCAATCCGGGTTCACCACAGTGCGCGATATTGGCAACGCGGGGAATTATGCGGACACCGATCTGCGTCATGCCATTGAGGAAGGATGGGTACAGGGCCCCACAGTTGTGAATGCCGGCATCATCATCGCTCCTTACGGCGGACAGTTTCACCTGCAGCCGGAAAAGAAAGAATTAGCGACTCCGGAATATCTTTTCGCGGACACGCGCGATGAGATGCGCAAAGCCATCCGCCAGAACCTTCACTTTGGCGCGAAATTCATCAAAATCGTTGTTGACGACCAGCGATACATCTATTCGGCCGATGATATTCGCTTCATGGTCGAGGAAGCGCATGCCGCCGGCGTAAAGCTCGCCGCGCATTGTTGGACACACGCCGGCGCGCGCAATGCGGCGGAAGCGGGAGTCGATTCGATCGAGCACGGCTTTCGAATGACCGACGAAGACTTGCAGATTGCTAAGAAAAACAATGTCACGCTGGTGGGAACGGAATTTACCGAGAAAATGAGCGATGCTGAAGAACACAAGATCTGGGTTGACCGGCTGAAGCGCGCGTACAAGATCGGCGTGAACATGGCTTTCGGGACGGACGTTGATGTTGCGATGCCTGGCGAAACCCGTGGAACGCTGGCGATCGATTACATTCAGAGTTGGGTGGATGCGGGCGTGCCCGCGACCGATACGCTTCGAGCCCTGACGGTGAATGCCGCGCGGCTGCTTGGAGTGGACAAGCAGCGTGGCTTTCTGAAGCCAGGGATGGCTGCGGACATTATCGCCACGCCAGAAAACCCCGCTGAAAACATTCAAACTCTGCGGAAGGTATCGTTTGTTATGAAGGACGGAGCCATCATCAAGCAGTAGGCGCTGCCGCGCGAAAAAACGCGCCGCCGATTAACTAGCATTTAGGCAGACTTCGATTGCAGCGCTGACTTGCTCTTGATACGCCATAACAGCACGAACCCAACGACGACGGACAGGACGCTAGCGGTCTGAGCGTTCGAAAGCCCGAGAAACGATCGCGGGTTGATGCGGATGAATTCAATCAAGAATCGAGCTATGCCGGTCAGGATCAGGTATCCGCAGAAGATTTCGCCCTTCGTCCCGGCGCCGCTGGCTGGCTTCTTTCCTATCAGCCAAAGAATCGCGGCGATCACCAGCCAGATGATGAACTCGTAGATCGGCGTCGGATGCACACGCTCGATCGTCGGGACAACACCGTTCGGAAAACTCATGCCCCAGGGCAGCGTCGTCGGAATGCCATAATCACCGTCGCCAGACAGCAAGCAGCCGATTCGGCCAATGGCGTAACCGACTGCCGCCGCCGGCGAGCATAGGTCCATAAATGTAAGCGTCGGAATCCCAAAACGCCCCGCCAAAAATACCAGCGCGACAAATCCGCCCAGGAATCCGCCGAACCATGCAAATCCAAACCGGCTGATGAGCATGGACGGATCGGCCATCAACTCGCGCGGAGTTTCCAGAACGTGATACAAGCGCGCTCCCACAATGCCGGCGAGCCCGGCAATGCCGATAATGAAAAAGCCCTCGTCGCGATGGGTTGTCTCGCCGCCGCCCTTTAAGTAGCCGCTTTTTATGAATTGCGCGCGCCGCCGATCAAAATCAGCCTGCAAGACATAGGCGGAGATTAGCAGGCCAGTGGCGACCATGAGACCAAAAGTTGGAATTGCGAGCGACCCAATGTGCAGGAAAGGAATCATCGAGGAATGGAATCAGGCTCCCTCGTGAGTATACATTACAGATGACGGGCATTTGTTGGAGCAAGCAAGGAGGCATGAAGAACGCCAAGAATGCCCTGCGAACCTTGCCAGGCCGAGCCTTCACAGAATCTCGCTAATCCTCACGGATCGGCATGGCGATTCTTCGGCCCGTTTACTTGCCTGCGCGAGCGCTCGAGGCTTTCTCCACAACCGGGACATCTTCTCCAAGAGCGGTGGCCAGCGAGATCAGGTGGTCCTGCTCATCCTTCAAAATCTCGCGAATGAATTCAGCCATTGCGTACTCACCCAATCCCTCGCACTGCCGGACGCGCTGGCGATAACGCTGAATTGTTGCCATCTCGTTCTCCAGGTCGAACCGGAGCATTTCTTTGGCCTTTTCCGACGTGCGAACCGGCTTCGGCTGAACCGCCGGCATACCTCCCAAGTAATCAATCTGTTTTGAAATGATCAGCGCGTGGCTCAACTCTTCCGCCGCGTGCTTCTCGAGCTCCGCGGCAATATTCATGTACTCTGCCCCGCTCAATACTTGCGAATACACAACGTAGGAAATAATGGCCTGGTATTCACCGGAAAGGTCTTCGTTCAGCAACTTGATCAGCTCTTCGCGAGAAACTTGAGCTTCAGAATGGGCGGTGTTTTCTTCAGGGATGGCTTTCAAAAATATCCTCCTTTAAAGCAACCAAAGTTGGCAAACTTGACGGCCTCACAACAGATTCACCTTGCCACGGACTCACGCGTCTCTGGCCGTGCGGTATGCCTTTCCGCCGGCTTCCACCGCATCGGCTACGTTGCCCTTCACGTCGTCCACTGTCTCTTGCGCACGGCGTTTCCATCGCTTTCCTGTCGCTGCCGCCTCGTCTACGCTCAGTCTAACGGTGTCGGAGATATATTCCCGCGTTTCTTCTCCCGAGGCCGGCGCCAGAAACAGCGCAAGCAGCGCACCCACTCCGGCTCCCACGGCAAAAGCAATGAACTTATCTGACCAATTGTTCTGACTCATCGCATCCATCCTCTTTGGTTAGTTTTTTAGTTGTTGCAGGAAAGCAAACCTATTTCCCCAGGGCCTTCTCCAATTTGCCGATATTCTTGCGAACCTTGCCGGCAATTTTTTCACCGATGCCTTCGCCTTCCAAGTCGGGATCGTTCGTTAATTTACCCACTTTTTCCTTGATGGTGCCCTTCACTTCATGAACTTTTCCTGCTATCTCTTCCTCTGTGCTTGGCTTCATTTGGTCCTCCGAAGTGATCTCAGTTCCCACGCGGATAGCCGACTCACTCCCGTCAACCGCTATCTTAGGGAAGCTGAACTTGGATAGCTGTCCACATCGAGACACATTTGGAAGTTGTAAGATTTTTCGCCGGGGCCAAAACAGCCCCCGGAGTAGGCAATTCGTGATCGAGGCCTGGAACTGAGAGTTGGCCGGCTGCAATTCGACACTACGGCAGAGCAGCGCGGGAGCGACGATGAAGCGTTGCGCCGAGAGCAAGCCAAACTCCGAATGCTATCCACTCCGCTAGCGAAAAGTGCCCCGGGAATAGAGGCAGGACTTTCATCAAAAAAAGCAGCAGTGAAACGGCTATTCCTAGTCCGGTAACCAGGCGCATGGTCGCTCGCTTCTCCACGATCCAAAAGGAGAGGCACGCGGCGAGCCATCCCAGAGCCGAGGCCATCGAGCCCACCTCCGTTACTGGGACAAGCAGCGCATCACCCAAGAGAAGACCCACGAGCGTTCCTGCCGTAATCCCAAGAACGGCCACGGAAGGCGTCAGAAATTTCTCGTGCACTGTGCCGAAGCGCGGATCAATCGTACGTCGCCGACCGAAAGCAAACAGCAAGCGGCTCGAGGCCACGAAGTTGCCATTAAAACACTGAAATAGCCCGAACATGGCCATGATGAGTATCAAGCGAACGGGCCACCTCGCGCCAAGCGCTTGTTCGAAGGCAATGGCAGTAACGAAATGCTTCCCCATCAGTCCTTGCCAGGGAGCGATGTATGCTACCGCGGCAACAGCAAGCACATAAAAACCCGCTCCGACGAAAAGTGCCATTACGATCGCGCGAAAAAATCCCGCCGCGCGAAATCCCGGATGAGCTTCCTCCGCAACTTTCGGCGCCGATTCGAATCCGGTCATGAAGTACGGCACGATCTGCAGAGTAAGCAGGATCGAGACGAAAGGCGTCGCGCTAAACGCCGGATGAAAATTAGCGGGCGCCCCATGCGTGCCGCTGATCCCCAGCAGCACAACGAAGAGGAGCAGCACCATCGCCGTCGTCCAGTTCTGAAAACTGGCGCTCAACCGAATGCCCCGGTAATTCAGCACTGCGAGAAAAACCGTAAGCGCTACGCCCAGCAGCAGCCGCGGCAAGAAAACGGGCTGCCCCGCAACCCGGTACAATTCGAACGAATTCAGCCAAGGAAAGATATACGCCGCAAGTTTTCCGACTGCCACCGCTTCCCACGGACATACGATAAAGTACGCCAACAGCATCATCCAGCCCGTAAAATAACTGACGATTGGCGGAAAAACCTGCGCAGTGTACGCCGCCTCTCCCGCTGCATCTGGAAGTCGCTGTACCCATTGCCCATAAACGTAGCCAACGGGCAGCAAGAGGATTCCGCCGAGTGCGAAGCCCAACATAGCCCCAAGCGGCCCGCCGCGCCCAAGCCAATCGTCCATGAGCACGAGCCAACCGACGCCCACCATCGTTCCGAACGCCAATGCAAAGTAATCGGTGAGTCCGAGTTTGCGCGCAAGTGTAGTCATAGATTGGGGCGGCCTAGATTCTATATGGCTTCTTCATTGGCGCCATTGGTTTTGATAAGCCGTTAACATGGCCCTAACAAAGTCCGCTTAAAACTCTACGCGCAGTATGAATGGACAGCGACGCTTCCGAGTCCGCGCCCACCCGTGAGTGCGTCCGTCGTCTGCAATCCTATTCGTTGTTCAAGACCAAAGATTCAAAGGAGAGACTCTCAATGCATAATCGCTTTAGCAAGTTCTTGGCCGTTGCGGCTGCCTCAGCCATAACACTTTTGCCGGTGTTCCCAGCGGTTGCACACGACAAAGACGATTTCCCTACCAAGACACCTATCAAGCACATCGTGGTCATTTTTCAAGAAAACGTTTCTTTCGATCATTATTTCGGGACGTATCCTCATGCCAAAGAAAATATTGACGGCTCAAAGTACTTCAGCGGTGCGAAGGACGATACGCCGCGCGTGAACAGCCTCGAGAGCGCAGGACTTCTCACCAACAACCCGAACGGAGTCAATCCATTTCGGATCGATCGCAGCGTTCCGAATACCTGCGACGAGGATCACGCGTACGGCGACGAACAGTTTGCATTTCACGGAGGCCTGATGGACCGCTTCGTCGGCACCCTTCCGAATGGGCATCCCTTCAGCTGTAATGACCCGAAGCTTGGACCAAACAGCACGCTTGGCTATTACGACGGCAATACCGTAACCGCGCTTTGGAACTACGCCCAACACTTCGCAATGAGTGACAATTCTTTCGGCACAACCTTTGGGCCATCAACACCAGGCCTTCTGAATCTCGTAGCAGGGAACACCTTTGAGGCCACGATAGCAAATGGTCTTGGCGGAGCAGGAAATATAGCGGGCGGTGCGACAAGTGGAGCTGTGGTCGGAGACCCAGACCCCGCAGGGGACGTGTGTTCGAATCCGAAGCGCACTCAAATCGCAATGTCGGGACAAAACGTCGGCGATTTGTTGAACAAGGCGGGCGTCACCTGGGGTTCATTCATGGGCGGATTCGCGAATTGCGCAGCAGTATCCACCGGAACGACGGGGTTAACAACCACCGACTACATACCGCACCACGCGTTTTTTCAATATTGGCAGTCCACGCTAAATGCCAACCACACTCCGCGCACTTCAGTCGCGATGATCGGCCATCAGGGGGACGCGGCCAATCACGAGTACGACATCACCGACTTCTGGGACGCCGTGAACGCTCATAACATGCCAGCGGTTAGCTTCCTTAAAGCGCGGGCCATCCAAGACGGGCATGCCGGCTATTCCAATCCTCTCGACGAGCAGATCTTCCTGGTGAACACCATCAACGCCCTGGAAAAAACCGATGAGTGGAAGGAAACCGCTGTAATTATCATGTACGACGACTCGGACGGCTGGTACGACCACGTGATGGGTCCGATCGTGAACCAATCGAACGTGACCGATGACCAGCTACTCGGGGCTGGCAATTGCGGAACGCCAAAAGCAATCGATGCTTCAGGAGCCATTCAGAACGGGCGCTGCGGTTATGGCCCGCGTCTGCCGCTTCTGGTGGTCTCCCCCTTTGCTCGGAAGAACTACGTGGATCATCGCGTGACCGACCAATCTTCTGTGCTCCGTTTCATCGAAGACAATTGGAACCTAGGCCGCATTGGCAATGGTTCCGCTGACGCCATTGCTGGCCGGCTGAACGGGATGTTCGACTTTGACGACGCCGGGCACAATCACAAACTGTTTTTGGATCCGGCAACCGGGCGAGTCCTAAACGGAGACATCGATTGACTTCCAGTCGGGACTTCCCTACTTTCGATAGTCCTGGAAGGTCTAAAACTACCACTTGCAAGAAACCCGCACTGCACATGCAGCGCGGGTTTCTTGTCTCACCGACTGCATGTTAACGGCTCGCCTGTCCACACCAAAAACCGCCGTGCTCCCCATTCTGTCGAGTCCTGCAGTAGGAACGATCCACAAGGGCCTCATTCTTTCCCCGGCGATTGTCTCCGTTACAGGTAAACCCGGGTTCATCAAGTTTCAGCCTAGCCGTAACTGCACAGCAACAATCCTCGAATAGGGTATGCAGCGGTCGAGCCAGCACCCCGCGCGCTGAGGTTCCGACACATCTTAAGGCTGAGAAGAAAGGTCGTTGACATGATAAAAAAGGCGGCAATTTTTGGTCTATTGGCTGGAGCACTGGCAGGCACTGCACTCGCTCAAGAGGGTAAGGTCCCCAAGGGCATTCCGCATCTGGATCATGTATTTGTCATCATGATGGAGAATCATGGCTACAATCAGATCATCGGTAACCCCGACACTCCTTTCGCCCAGTCGTATGCAGACTCTGCTAATTCCGCAACGAACTACTTTGCCGTCGCGCATCCGAGCTTGACCAATTACCTGGAAGTCGCTGGCGGGTCAAACTTCGGGGTACATAGCGATAACAATCCCGATTGGCACAATGCGACTTGCACCAACAATCTTTCTTCCGGCACCGCCAATACCGATAGCCCAGCGAGCCCGGACATTTGTCCCATCTATGGCACTGGTACCGATGCGGCAACGCCAGCCATCGATTGCACAAACGAGGTCACTTGCGCTCCGGGCAGCAACGACGGAGAAAACAACATTGATGGAGTCAAATCCATCCCGGCTGCCACAAACATTGTAGGCAAGACCATCGCTGACCAGCTGGTTGCCGCAGGCCTGACATGGAAAACCTATCAGGAGAGCTTGCCGGCTACCGGAGCCGATGGCGTGAATTTCTCGGATGGCTTCTTCACCGACTCTAGCAATATTCTCGCTGTGCTGCCGAGTGAAGCTCAGGGCTTGCTCAAGTTGTACGCCGCGAAGCACAACCCCTTTGTTTATTTTCGAAGCGTCCAGGAAAGCCAGCGTCCAGAGCTCAGCCTGAAGCGGGTGGCTGGGTTTGAAGGAGATGACGGGCTATTTGAAGACCTCAGCTCCGGCCATGTGCCGCACTTTTCATTTATTTCACCAAATCAGTGTAATGATCAGCATGGCCGCGCCAACGGTGGCACTCAGTGCGACTTTGACCCCAATGATAATGGAACGCTGGTCGGACTGAACCCCGCGCTGATGTATCTGGGCGACCTCACGCTGCGAAACATCGTAAAGGCCATTCACCGCTCTCCCGCTTGGCATGACGGCCGCAATGCCATCGTGGTTCTCTGGGACGAAGACGACTATAGCGTTTCTCCGACCACCAACAAAGTCCTGTTGATCGTGGATACCAACTACGGCCCGCACGGCGTGAAAGACGGGAACTTCTACACGCATTTCTCGCTGCTGAAATCCCTCGAAAGCGGTTTCCGGCTACCCTGCTTGAATCATGCCTGCGATGCAAACACCAACGTGATGTCCAGCCTCTTCCGCCGTGGTGATGACGACGACCGCTAAAATCGCTAAAGCTTGAAAGTACGGGCTCGCTCCGCAATTTGCAGGCGAGCCTGTACTTTTCCTTCTCTTGGCACCAGCCTCCGAAATCCTCCCCGGAACACGTTGTGGCGTGCTGTTCCAACCGGCAGGTTTGTACTACACTGCCGGAATTATGAAGCCTAAGAATCAATTGAAGGTGGCCTCGCGAATTGTCGAGCCCTACCGCATCACAAAAGGCGAAAAGTTCCGGCTGAAGGACTTCGACCCTGACGACACGAACGGGGTCAAAAACAAGGAACACGCTGAAAGCATCCTGGAAAATCGCGTGGGCCTGCTCAGCGATATGCAGGAGAAGCTCTACGCGCAAGATCGCTGGGCCCTGCTGCTGATTTTTCAGGCTATGGACGCCGCGGGGAAAGACGGCGCGATCAAGCACGTGATGTCCGGCGTGAACCCGCAAGGATGCGACGTCCACGCGTTCAAATCACCCAGCAGTGAGGAACTCAATCGCGACTACCTCTGGCGGACCCACAAGTGCATCCCCGAGCGGGGAAAGATCGGCATTTTCAATCGCTCCTACTACGAAGAAGTCCTGGTTGTGCGCGTGCACCCGCCTTTTCTGCGGGCCCAGAAACTGCCGGACCAGTTGGTTACCAAGCACATCTGGGACCAGCGTTACGAGGACATCAACGCGTTCGAACGCTACCTGACACACAACGGCGTCGTGGTTCGCAAGTTTTTCTTGAACGTTTCAAAAAAAGAGCAGAAAAAGAGGTTTCTCGAGCGGCTGGAAGATTCGAAAAAGAACTGGAAATTTTCCATGGCCGACGTTCAGGAACGCGGCTTTTGGAAAGATTATCAGGAAGCCTACGAAGAAATGGTCCAGCGTACCGCCACGAAGCACGCACCCTGGTACGTGATACCCGCAGACAACAAATGGTTTACACGGCTAGCCGTCGCTTCCGCAATAATTGAAACGCTGGACGAGCTCAATCTCGCCTTTCCCGACGTCGACAAGAGCAAGAAGAAGGAATTGGAAGCGGTCCGCACGTCGCTACTCTCTCAGAAAGACTAGCTGCCTACAGTTGCTATACGCCAGGTGAAGCTCGCTTCACACTTCAAAATCGACTTCGATCGGATCAATCAGCGGCATAAGCCACTGGAGGAGTTTCTTATGAGCGGGATGCTCTCCATAAGCGTCCAACGCCGCCCGGTCGGTGAACTTCATCACTCCACCATGCTCATATCCCTGCGCACGAGGTGACACGTTGGCCCCGAACGACGTCTCCACCAGCCCTGGAATCTGCCCTTGCAGTCCCCGAATCTCTGCGATCGCGCGCAGTTTCTGTTCCTCGCTTACGCCCGACTTCCATCGAAAAGCAAATGTATGAACGAACATGCAAGCATTGTAACCAACGTCTGCCAAATCACCCCGCCTATTTATCTCGCGACACCTGCACCGGCCGAATATCCGCGTTCGAGCCGGCCATTCCAAATTTCGTTCTTGTAAAAATTTCAGTTGTGGAAGTTCTGAAAACTGCTACCTTGCAATCTGCGCTAGGCAATAGAAGTCGCAAACACTGAAACAGGTAGGAGTCGTGCGATGAAGCAGACAGCAGCGGTGATCGGATTGGGGTTCGTGGGCCGCGCACATCTTGAATCACTGCGCAGAATGGGCGTGCCCGTTCGAGGCATGCTCGGCAGTTCCCAGAAGCGCAGCGAAGAGGCATGCGAATCTTTGGGCCTCGAACGCGCCTACGCCTCGCTCGACGAATTGGCCGCGGACCCCGCTGTCACGGTCGTTCACATCTGCACGCCCAACCATGTCCATTTCGAACAAGCCAGCATCATGCTCCGCGCCGGAAAGCACGTCCTCTGCGAGAAACCTCTCGCGATGGATTCCCGCGAATCGGAAATGCTGGTCGGCCTCGCGAAAGAATGCGGGCGCGTGGGAGCCGTGGCCTATAATCTTCGCTACTATCCGCTCTGCCAGGAAACAAAATCCGCGGTCGCTAGCGGCGTGATCGGCCAACCGCGCCTTGTCCATGGAAGTTTCTTGCAAGACTGGCTGCTCTTCCCCACTGACTGGAATTGGCGCCTCGATCCTAAGCTCGGCGGCGAACTCCGCGCCGTCTCTGACATCGGCACGCACTGGCTCGACCTGATGATGTGGATTACCGGCCGCAAAGTTACCGAAGTTTGCGCGGACCTGGCGACCGTCGTCCCCGTGCGTCATCGCCCCCGCGGGCGCGTGGAGACTTTTCAGAAGGCCGCCAATGCCGAATACGACGATGTCCCCATTACCACGGATGACTATGCCTCCGTCCTTCTGCATTTCGAAGAAGATCTTCGCGGTGTGATGACTGTCTCGCAAGTTAGCGCCGGCCGCAAAGCCCGGCTATGGTTCGAAATCGATGGCAGCAAAGGTTCGCTCGCTTGGAATTCCGAATCTCCAAACACGCTCTGGATCGGACGCCGCGATCGCGCCAGTGAACTTCTCCCCAAGGATCCCGCACTGCTTAGTCCCGCGGCGCGTGGCTTCGCTGCGTATCCCGGTGGTCACGCCGAAGGATATCCCGATACTTTCGTTCAGCTTTTCCGTGATTTTTACGGATATCTCGATGCCGGAGACTTCGAGGCCCGCCGCCCCTTCCCCACATTTGCAAACGGCAATCACGAATTGCTTCTCTGTGAAGCCATCGCAAAAAGCGCTCAGGACCGCGCCTGGGTCGAGGTTCTCTGGGATTAATCGCGCCGCTTCAGTGCGGCGAAGAATATTGATAGCGCAAGCTCGGCGGCATTTGCGCCGACCGTGCCCGCGTGTTGTACTCCAGTTGATATTCCTGGTGTTCCGCGTCGCCCGGATAATCTTTCCCCTCGGGATACGGATATGGCAGCATCGAATGCCGCGGCAGCGGCTCCACGGTAAACGCATGCGCCGCGTAAAAATCCATATCCTTCTCGAATCCGTCAGCGTAGAAGAAATAATCGCGAACCCATCCAGCCGGTAGTGCGGGAAGTTGCTGTGGATCAAAATCCAGTTTCAGTCCTTCACCCGATCCGAAAACGACAAACCGATCATCGGATGCATGCAGCAAATCGAACACATCGCCGTAGCGAGTGTAATTCCCCGCCGCATGCGCGTAGGGACCCGTCATGCTGCGGTGTGAGTACGAATAAAGCGTGTCACTTGCGGGCTTCAGCCGCGTCTCGCGCGGATACCCAACAAAATCGAGCCCCGCCTTCGCCAGCGGTACCTGCGCTACTCGCACTTCCTGTAAGTCCGCCGTCTGATCGATTCGAATCGCATCCCAATAAATCTTCAAATTGTTTACAATTCGAATCCGCCTCGTTCCCGTAGGTATTTTCCCGCTTAAGTCCGCAACCATCGTCCGCGCAAGACCCGCCGGAAAACCCATGTCCTCCACGACGCGCACCCATTTACCCTGCGCATCCAGCGCTTCCACATACGGCGGAATCACTTTGATCCCGGCCTGATCCGCGGCGTACATCGAAGTCGCCGTGAAGTAGTCGGTGTAGCCATCAATGATCAACCGCAAGGGCTTCTGCGCGTCCCACTCACCAAGATCAAGTTCGATCCAATGCAGCTTGCTAAACCCCGCGAACGGCAGCTCCTCGAAGCTTGTAACGTACTTGCGGTCCCGTTTCGAAATCAGCGCCAGCACATCATTCCCGCGATCGTCCAACGCCCCGATGGGCGCATGCGCATCGCGGCTGGCAATCACGCGGAATTCCGGAAACGGCGGCGTACTCGCGAATCGCTCGTTCGGAAAAACTTCATACGCTGCCGGATGATCGATGGCCATCAACCGCACCTGATCGAGATACACCGTCTCTTCCATCGGTTCCATGAACCGGAAACTCAACAACCCGTTTAGGGCCTTAACACTGCGCCCCGGCACTTTCAAGTATTCATCCGGATCAGGTACATCCCTTTCACCCGGCGCAACCCAGTGCCCCACCACCCCCGGCCCGATCATGTCCGCGATGAATTCATATTCGCGTCCGTTCCACGAAAACAAAACCGGGCACGAACTTCCGCGCCGATCGAGTTCCGCGACTTCATGCATTTTCTTGGCCGCCAAATTGATTTCATCTTGCGGCACGCCCGTCGGCCACAACAACCGCACGACCTCTGCGTTCTTTTCCGAGCCGAGCCCCGCAAGAATCGGCGCCGCGCTCTGTCCCAAATACCCCGACGCCCCGGCCACCTCCCACTTCTGATAGAGCATGCCAGCGTAGAGTTCCACCTTCGTCCCGATCCCGCTCTTGTTGTCGTTCAGCGCCTTCAGATCAAGGCTCATCCAGTTATTTTTATTGCCGCCCTCATTGCGAAGCACAACCGGGGCGCCCCCGAGTTGCGTCATCACCAGGTCCGCGTCGCCATTTCCGTCAATATCCGCAACTGCAATCGCCCGCGGTTCCTTCAGCTTCACCGCATCCAGGTGCACGTCCTTCGTGACATCGCTCCAGCCTTTACTCCCCAAATTTCTCAGCAGCCGCAATTCTCCCCCGCCGCTCGCCTCCCCCGCCGCCACCAGATCCATCCACCCGTCATTGTCATAATCGAGCGCCGCAATTCCCCAGCCTTTCGTCCAACCCAAGTCCGGCAGCGCCACACGTTCCAGTCGCTTCCCTTCCACATTCCGCCACAGACTAATTCCCGGCGCGCCCGCGTGCGTGAACGCCAGATCCATCCAGCCATCCTTATCGAAATCAAACGCCACTACACCCACAGCCGGCGGTAGTTTCTCTTTGCTGAAATCGATGCCGCCCAGCGCCGTAAACTTCCCCTCGCGCGGATTCAGATAAATCGCGGCCCCCGCCGGCCCGCCCGCGATCACAAAATCCACCGCGCGATCATTGTTGAAATCCGTTGTAACAACACCCCCGCCCGTCGCCGCAAACCCCAGCGCCGTTTCAGTGGACACATCCGTAAACGTGCTATTCCCATTGTTGCGCCACAAAACATTGTGCGCCGCACCAGTCGCCCCACCATCAGCCGCTACAGTGACGTACAGATCCAGATCACCGTCGTGGTCGTAATCCACAAACGTCACGCCCACACACCCTTTTTCCCTCCGGATTCCCACTTTTTCCGTCACGTCCACGAATTTTCCATCTCCGCCATTTCGCAGCAGCCGCACGCCGTCACTCAAACAAACCGCCAAATCCGTATGTCCGTCATTATCGAAATCACCCGCAGCGCATCCCAACCCGCTCCCCACAAGCTGAATACCCGCCTCTTTCGTCACGTCCGCAAATCGTCCGTCACCGAGACTGTGCAGTAAGCGACTGGATCCCTCCGCCGTCCCGCTCACCAAAAACAGATCCGGCTTCCCATCGCCGTCGTAGTCAAAAAAACAAGCACCGGTACTCGCGCCGATTTCAATTCCTTTCGTATCGGCAGCCTTAGAAAGAAATGCATTTGCTTGCGGCACAAATCGCACCGGAATCGCCGGCGGCACATCCACAACCGAATTCAGCGGGAGCTCCGCGAGCGAAAATCGCCCTTGATCCCCATAACCTGCGCCAAACGGCGCCCCGAGATGCTCCGTCGTAATTTTCTGAAACCGTGCCAGATGCTCGCGTGCCGCCACCGCATCACCTTTGCGCTGAAGTGCACGCGCCAGCCCAAATTCCGACGACGCATGAAAAGCATTCAGTGCAAGCCCCTTCTGGAACGACGCCAACGCCTCGTCATATTTCTGCAACTGCGAGTACAGGTAGCCGGAAAAATAAAGAGCATCCGGCTCAGTCGGTGCGATTTCCGTCACACGCTGAAAAGCCGCGATTCCCTTTTCCGTCTCTCCTGTATCTTTGTAAACGAGTCCGAGGTTGTACCACGCGTAAGGGTCTTTCGGAATCTGCTGCGCCGCCTCTTCCAACGCCGCCCGAGCCGGCTCCAGCTTCTGCTGCGCCAGTAGTGAAATGCCCAGATTCAGCCGCGCCACCGCAAACTTCGGCTCGGCCTCAAGCGCCTGATCGAAGTATTTTTGCGCATCAGCCGGCCGCTGTTGATTCATGTACGCCACGCCTAGCGTATTAAAGCGATAGGCTTCCACAATCCCGCCAGACGCCCCAGGTTTCTTCGTGCCAGCAGCTTTTTCCTGCGCCAACGGTCCGTTCGAGCGCATCAATAGCGCGCCACCGCAGATCAAGGCCGAGCAAGCCAACGTCACACCCACTGTACGCCGCTGAGTTGAACCCATGAAAATATGTTTTCCTGTCCGCGCGGGATGCCCGAATTCCGGAAGCTAGCCATCCGGGCGCTTTTGGAATTCTCCCGGCTGCCTTCCACATCGTCAACCGTTTTTATCCCCGCCCAGCCACGCAGCACTATTCGCCCAGCGCTTGACCTTCGCCTGGCGGATGCTTACTCTCGCCCATCAGCCCATGAACACAACTCCATACTCCACTATCAAAGAAATCGCCAAAGGCATTCGCTCAAAAAGTGTTTCTCCGGCGGAAATCCTCGAGGCCCATCTCCAGCGCATCGAACAATTGCAGCCAAAATTAAACGCCTTTGTCCACCTGGACGCCGAAGGAGCCCGCCGCCAGGCACGCACATCAGAATCTTCTATTATGCAAAGCGAAAAGCTCGGCCCACTGCACGGCGTTCCCCTCACCATCAAGAGCTGCATTGATGTCGCCGCGTGGCCTTGCCCGGCCGGCTCCCTTCTCCGCAAAGATTACATGCCACAACACGACGCCCCGCTCGTCACCCGATTGAAATCCGCCGGCGCCATTCTCCTCGGAAACACCAACACCCCCGAATTTCTCATGGCCTACGAGTCAGACAATCTCCTTACCGGAAAAACCAGCAACCCATGGAACCTCGCGCACTCTTCCGGTGGCTCCAGTGGAGGCGAAGCCGCAGCCATCGCCGCAGGATATTCCGTCGGAGGAGTTGGCAGCGATGGCGGAGGCTCCATCCGCATTCCGGCGCATTTTTGCGGAATCTGCGGATTGAAGCCCACGCCCGGCCGCATTCCTTCCACCGGACATTTCCCTCCCGGCGCTGGTGCCTTTTCCTGGATCGGCGTAGTCGGCCCCATGGCGCGCACCATCGCCGATATCCGCGTGCTCTTCGAAGTGATGGCCGGCCCGGATCCTGGCGATGCACTCTCCGCTCCTGTCCAAATTCGCACGTACCGCGATTCTGAATTGCGCGCCACACGCATCGGAATCCTGGAAAGTGACGCCCTCGGCGTCGCAACTCCAGAAACGCGCGCCGCGGTCGATCGCTCCGCAAAATCGCTCAGCGAACAAGGCTTCACCGTCGAGCCCTTCCGCCTCGATGGCCTCGATCGCGCCCTTGATCTGTGGTGGTTTTTCTTCGGCCCAGTGATCGGCACTCTCTTCCTCCAAACCGTCGTCGGCCAAGAAGAAAAGATCAGTCCGACATTCCGCGAATATCTCTCTTGCGCAACCTCCGGCCCACCAATCACTCTTCCTCAATTCATGAAAGCCTGTGCCGATCGCGATCTTCTCCGCGCCGAAATCCTGCGACAGATGCAGGACGTTCCGATTCTCCTCTCGCCTGTTTCCGCGGCTCCCGCATTTCGTCACGGCCAGGGGAATTACCTCCCTGGAACCGGCTACCGTGACACCATGCGTTTTTCCCAATGGCTCAACTTAGCCGGCTTCCCCGGCGCCTCCGTCCCCATGGCGGTTTCGAGCGAAGGCCTCCCCATCGGCGTCCAAGTTATCGGCCGCCCCTTCGAAGACGAATTCGTCCTCGCCGTCGCCGAAGCTATCGAGGATTCCCGCGGCCCCTGGCAGCCTCCCTTCATATAGCGCCAAGACCTGTACTCGCCAGTCCTGACCTCCCTCTTTTTTTCTATGATTCCCTGTGCCCTTTCTCCCCAGAAGGGGTAGAATGCGGCGCATGAATCGACGCACATTTATCGGCACCTCTATCGCAGCCAGTCTCACAGCCGCCGCCAAGCCATCCTGGGCAGCGGACTCCACACACCACATTGACCGCGTCGGCATACAGCTATACACCGTGCGCGAAGCCATGAAAACCGACTTTGAAGGCACCATCGCGAAGGTCGCGGCCACCGGCTACAAGGAAGTTGAGTTTGCCGGTTACTTCGACCATTCGCCGAAAGACGTCCGCGCGGTCCTCGAAAAGAATGGCCTGACGTCGCCCTCTTGCCACGTCGGCTACGACGTCGTCGAAAAAAAGTGGCCCGAAACTATCGAGGCCGCCAAAATCGTCGGCCACAGCTACATCATTTGCCCGTGGATTGATGAAAAGCAGCGCATGGCGCCCGACGGCTGGCAGCGCGCCGCAGAACTCTTTAACAAAGCAGGCGAAGCCAGTGCCAAGGCTGGCATCCAGTTCGGCTATCACAATCACTCGTTCGAATTCGATCCTTACGATTCCCTTGGCGGGAAAAATGCCTACGACTTCCTCCTCGCCGAAACTCATGCAAAATTCGTCGCCATGGAAATGGATCTCTGCTGGATCAGCGTTGCCGGCAGGGATCCAATCGCTTACTTCAATAAATACCCCGGTCGTTTCCCGCTCGTGCACGTAAAGGGCTGGATCAAGGACGCTTCTTCCTCCAGCGACTACCAGGGCGCAATGGGCCAATCTGTCAAATTCGGCGGCCGCATGGCCGATGTCGGCCAGGGCTCCATCGACTGGAAAAGCCTCCTCGCGCATTCGGGAAAAGCCGGCATCAAGCACTATTTCGTCGAAAACGACAATCCCAAATCCGCTTTCGACGACATCAAAATCAGCTACAACTATCTTCACGACCTGAAGTATTGATTCTCCCTGTAGGGGTGCAGCATGCTGCACCCCAGCTTGGCTAGATCTGTCCGAGGAGCACCGCGTCATGAATCTGCGCAAGCGGTCCACGATTCTTTCAGTCGTAGCTCTCTCCACTCTTTTCGCCTTCGCCTCCGCTCAACCTCAATCCTCTACCTGGAAACCGCTCTTCAACGGCAAAGATCTCGCCGACTGGAAACACGTCGGCCCTGGCAGCATGACCGTCGAAGACGGCCTCATTCGAACGCACGGCGGCATGGGCCTTCTCTACTGGACCGCCGGCAAGCTCGGCAACTGCCGCATTCGCGTCGTTTACAAAATGCGCGACCACAATGACAATTCCGGCGTCTTCATTCGCATTCCCATCGAGCCGCGCGAAGAGTGGATGCCCGTCCACTACGGCTACGAAGTTCAAATTGACAATCAGCCCGAGGATTCGAAAGAAGACGACTACCACGTCACCGGCACTCTCTATTCGCTAACTAAACCTCTCGCAAAACCTGGCAAGCCGGGACCCGATTGGAACACCATGCTCATCACTCTAGACGGCTCGCACACCATCGTCGTTCTCAATGACGTCACCGTCACGGATTACACCGAAGGCCAGCCTGTGCCGGAGCGCAAATTCAAATTCGAACCCCAGCGCGGCACTCGCCCCAACGAAGGCTATATCGGCCTCCAGAATCACAGCGACAACGACATCGTCTTTTTCAAAGAAGTCAGCATCCAGCTCCTGAAGTGATCTGGAGTGCGGCAGCTTGCTGCCGCTCTTCCAGTTGCTCCGCGCGTCGAGCCATCCCAAGTTATCCTGGCGCGCGCAACGGAGCGGCCAAATTTTTCTTGTTTGCAATCTCCGGGTTCTGCCCGGCAACTGAAAACTGTCAACTGTTTACACTTATAAGGAGCCTCTGTGATCAACGACCTAACTCGCCGTCAATTTCTCAAACGCTCTGCTGGAATCGCCGGCGCGGCCGCCATCGCTCCAAAGCTAATCACGGACCCTAGTCCCATTCCTGCCATGTCGTATGTTCCGCCGAGCGACACCGTTCGTTTTGGGATCATCGGGATCGGTATGCAGGGTTCAGGCCTGCTGGCCGCTTCGCTCACGCTTCCCGGTATCCAGTGCGCGGGCGCGGCCGATCTTTATGACGGCCGACACACTCTCGCCAAGGAGCTAACCGGCAATAAAGACCTATTCACAACGCGGAAATACCAGGAACTGCTCGACAAAAAAGACATAGACTGCATCGTTGCCGCGGTGCCCGACCATTGGCACAAGCGTGTCGTCGTGGATGCCACGTCCGCCGGAAAAGATATCTACATTGAAAAACCCATGTCACACACTGGCGCCGAAGGCGTGGCCATGGTCGCCGCGCAGCAAAAATCCGGCCGCATCGTCCAAGTTGGCTCGCAGCGCGTCAGCTCCGTGGTCTGCGCCAAAGCAAAAGAAATGATTGCCGCCGGCGCTATCGGCAGGCTAACCCTCGTCGAAGGCTCGCTCGGCCGCAACGATCCCACTGGCGCCTGGGTCTATCCTCCGCCACCCGGTCTCTCGCTCAATAACTTCGATTGGGACACATGGCAGAGCGGCGCCACCACTCGGCCCTGGGATCCGGACATGTCGCCCAAGTGGTTCGCACGTTGGCGCTGCTGGAAGGAATACGGCACCGGAGTCGCCGGCGATTTGCTCGTCCACCTGGTGTCCGGCATGAACTACATGCTCGGATGGAACGAACCACCCAAGCGCGTCATGGCTCTGGGGGCCATTATTCGCTTTCCTGATGGGCGCAACATGCCAGATGTCCAGGCCGCACTCTATGAATACCCGTCAGCGGCGGGTGCCCCCGTCTACCTGCGCCTGAATCTCGGCTGTGAATCGCCGGAAGTCTATCGCTTCCACGGCTCGCACGGAATCTTGGAAGTCACGGAATTCACCATCAACCATTATCCGCAATCCGGCGAGGATTCTGGACCCAGCTACTACACCAGCGGCTATCCACAGGCTTTGCGTGAAGCGTACCTCAAGCAATGGCACAAGGATCACGACCCCGCTCCCGGTCAGGAACCACTTTCGCAGGCCTACTCCTGGCGTGGCGATTCCTGGGACGACGAACGTCCCCACCTGTGGACCTATTTCTCCAGCGTCAAATCGCGCAAGCCGCTCACGGAAGACGCCGTTTTCGGCCATAACGCCGCGCTGGCGTGCCACATGGTCAATGAATCCTATTTCCGGGGGAGCGCCGTCACCTGGGACGCGGCCTCGAACCAAATCAAATCCTGACGAGGCTGTTTCCTTGTAGGGGCGCAGCATCGCTGCGCCCTCTTTCTTTTCCCCCTGGGGTCCGCCCGCCGCATTCGCAGGCAAGGCTCGATCAAATTCAGAAATTTCCACACAACTTTCGAATCTCACCTCTCTCGCAAACCCTTTCCATCCACCAACTTCCCCTCACTGTGTCCCGCTTGACACAATCATTCGTATCACTAACAAGTTATCCTTGACAATCATTTACTATCGTGCTACCGTGTCCTTTGATAGCTCGAGCCTATCTCCGACTGCCCTGCGCTCAGCCGCCCTCCGAGTCGCAAAATTTCCCACGCTCCTTTCTTGCATCGTTACCTCCCAACATTCTTATCTTACGATTGTCACATCTTCCTGCACCCAGCATGTCGGCGGCACCGCCCACCCTTGCTTTAAGTCCTTTAGCTGCAACATTTATGTGCCTCCCCTCAAATGTTGCAAACAAAAGACTTACGGTATAGCTAAACCCTTTAGATGCAACACTTACAAAAAACATGGGGGCGGGGGGTGTTATTGTTAACTAGAATTCTGAGGAGAATGCCCTTCCCAAGCGCCGGCCGGGCACTTGATGCCGGTCAACGGCCGCTGGTCACTGATTGCAGGTCACTGGCTTCACTCCGGAAGCGGCGGGCAACCGGGGAATTCGTGGAGAGACGTGTTACCTATGTATTGAAGGTCAGCGATGCCAATCTTGCTGGTGTAGAACCCGTCCATGGTGAGGTTGCGCAGAAACGCAAAGAAGGCCACACCGTGACTGAGCGAGGGATCCTGCTTGGCATTCTTGCGGAAGGCAATCAGGTCCAGGATTTCTTTCTTCTGCTCCGGCGTGCAATCCATAAAAAGATGCTCGTAGCGATCGAGGCATGCAGCATCCAGCCAGTTGAGTCCGCCGCCAAGCTTCAATTGATATTCCGGGTTCTCGCTGGCCAGCAGATCGATAAATTCCGGGGCCCCAGCTTCAACCGCACCGCCGGATTTTTCATCCTTGGGAATAATGGCATCGCACAGAAAAAGCAACATCGCGTACTGTGCCGCCGGAAAATATTTGGGAGTGTAAGCGCCCGCGGCGGTACCAGACTTCTCCTTGCGCACCACCTGGTGGACGTACTCGGCGGCCTCCGCCGGAATCACTCGCAGCACCGACCCGCTCAGCGCGCCCACCGCCAGCGTCCTCAATATGTCGCGTCGGGATATCGATTCATTCGCCATGCTCTGCCTGCTCCTTATTGTTCAACGCTTCTCTGCGCTTCTCTGCGTTTCTCTGCGCCCTCTGCGTCTCTGCGTTATCTTTCCTCTTTCTCTTTCCCTTCTCGGAACCCTACAAATTCCCCTTCTTCGCCTCATCCAAAAGGTGTTCAGACGCGCGCCACGAGAGCGCCATGATCGTCAACGTAGGATTCTTATCTGGGTTTGTTACGAGCGAAGCACCATCGGTAACGAAAAGGTTTTTCACGTCATGCGCCTGGCAAAATCCATTGAGTACCGAAGTTTTCGGATCAGCCCCCATGCGCGCGGTTCCGACCTCGTGAATAATCTTGCCGCCCTCTTCAATCCCGAACGGATACTGCCCATGAATGGAAGTTTTGGTGCGGTATTCTCCGCCCATCGTTTCCACAATCGACCGGAAAGTTTCCTGCATGTCCTTGGCCTGGAGCAATTCGTAATCCGACCACTTGAAGTGGAAACGCAGCGCGGGAATGCCCCACTGATCCACAACATCCGGATCGATTTCGCAATAGGTGTCTGGGTTGGGGATCATTTCGCCGCGGCCCGCAAACCCGATCGTAGTGCCGTACACCTGGCGCGCGCGCTGCTTCAATTTTGCGCCGTAACCTTCTTCCTCGTGGCAGAGGCCGTGGAATTCGCCGACGCCGGGCATGTCGCGGCCGCCGCCAAATTCGATGTGATAGCCGCGCGGAAAAGCGTTCTTGCGGTCGAATTTCCACCACGGCATGTACATGTGCATGCCGCCGACGCCATCGTGATTGTGCGGCGGCATCTTTTCGAGCTGCGGGAAGTAGCCATAGCCGCCGCTGCCCACGGAATCGGTGAGATATTTGCCAACGGTGCCGGAAGAATTGCCAATGCCGGCAGGAAAAGTGGGCGATTTGGAATTCAGCAACAGGCGGGCGGATTCGCAAGCGCTGGCAGCAACGACAATGGCGCGGGCGCTGATACGCTTTTCCGTGCGCGTGGCCTTATCAACGTAGGAGACGCCCTCGGCTTTGCCTTCCTTGGTTACAAGAATCTCACGGGCCATCGCGCCGGTGACAAGCGTAAGCTTTCCCGTTTTCATCGCCGGAGGAAGTAGAACCTGGCTGGAGCTGAAATTCGACCCGGTGATGCAGCCGCGGCCGCACTGGCCGCAGTAATGGCAGGGAGTGCGGCCATTTACGGACTTCGTTAAAATCGCGAGCCGCGAAGGAATACAAATGATTCCGAGCTTGTCGCAAGCGTTCTTGACCATCAGCTCGGTGCAGCGCGGCTTCGGCGGAGGAAGGAAGACGCCGTCGGGCGCGCTCGAAACGTTTTCCTTCGTGCCGAAAACACCGATGTAGGATTCCACTTTGTCGTAGTACGGCGCGAGGTCTTCGTAGGTGATGGGCCAATCGTCGCCAAGGCCATCACGCGTGCCGGACACGAAATCAATGGGAGCGAAACGCAGAGCAATTCGTCCCCAGTGATTGGTGCGGCCGCCGACGATGCGAGAGCGGAACCACTGAAAATTTGCGCCGGGCGCAGAGGTGTACGGCTCGCCCTCTATTTGCCAGGCGCCGTTTGGCGCGAGAAATTCGCCGAAATTTTCCGCGGCCTTGCCGCCGACGCCGACGCCGCGATGTGGCAATTCGTATGGCCACATCAGCATTTTGAAATCTTTTTCGGGAACGATGTTGGGGCCGGCTTCGAGGAGCACGCAGTTGAGGCCACCCTCGGTGAGAATTTTGGCGGCCATGCCACCGCCCGCGCCGGAACCGATAATGCAGACATCGCACTGTTTTGGAGAGCGAATCACTTGGGCCATGCGGCGATTTTCTCCCTAGAGATTATTTTTTTTCAACTCGGAAACCGCGAAATCGCATGCCCGCGCGGTGAGGGCCATGTAAGTGAGCGAAGGATTTACGCACGCAGCAGACGTCATGCAAGCGCCATCGGGCAGAAAAAGATTTTTCGCCTCGTGCGCCTGATTGTGTTCATTCAAGACGGAGGTCTTGGGATCGCGGCCCATGCGCGCCGTGCCCATTTCGTGGATGCCGAGACCGGGTGTGGAAATATCCTGATAGACGAAGATGTCTCTTGCGCCGGCGTTCGCGAGCATTTCAGCGGCCTGGACGGAGATATCTTTTGACATGGCGTGTTCGTTAGCCCCCCATTCGCAGTGAATTTTCAGCGTGGGGATGCCCCAGGCATCGAGTTTATCTTTATCAACTTCGACATAATTGCTGTGATAGGGCAAGCACTCGCCGAAACCGCCAAAACCGAGACGCCACGAGCCGGGCGTTTTCAGTGAATTCTTGAAATCTATTCCGATGCCGATTTTCGAAGCGGCGGCGGACCAACCGTCGCGGCTGCCGCCACCCTGGTAGCCGTAGCCACGGATAAATTCCTTTTGTTTGGTTTTAACGTTCCGAAAGCGCGGAATATAAATGCCGTTGGGGCGGTTTCCGAAGGGAATCTTGTCTTCATGGCCAGCCATTTCACCGCCAGCTCCGGCGCCCATGTGGTGATCCATTAGGTTGTGACCGAGTTCACCGCTAGAATTACCGAGTCCGTTGGGAAATTCGGGAGTGGCAGAATTCAAGAGAATGCGCGTGGATTCCAGCGTGGAAGCGCAAAGAAAAAAGACGCGCGCCTTAAATTCGATCGCTTTTTTGGATTGCGCATCAATGACGCGCACGCCGGTCACACGGCGTGTTTGCGGATCAAAAATTAAGCTGTGAACGACGCTGTAAGGACGAATGGTGAAGTGGCCGGTTTTCTCCGCCGCTGGCAGAGTGGAATTCAAGCTGCTGAAATAGGATGACGTGATGCAGCCGCGGTGGCAGACGCCGCAATAGTGGCAAGCAGCGCGCCCTTTGTGAACACGCGTCAGGACGGCGGAACGGCCAATGGTCATGATGCGATCGTCGTAATTCTTAGTGAGTGATTCGCGAAAATCCTGTTCGACGCAATTCATTTCCATCGGGGGGAGAAATTTTCCGTCAGGCAATTGAGGCAAGCCTTCGGCCTGTCCGCTGATGCCGGCGAACTCTTCCACGTAGTCGTACCAGGGGGCGATGTCCGCGTAGCGGATGGGCCAATCCACCGCGATCCCGTCTTTCAGGTTGGCCTCGAAATCGAGATCGCTCCAGCGATAGCTCTGGCGTCCCCAAGTAATGGATTTTCCGCCAACCTGGCGGCCGCGAATCCAGGAAAACTTTTTGCCGGGATCGGAGGTATAGGGATTCTCCAAATCATTGACGAAAAACTTATTGGAATATTCATCGCAGGCGTAGAAAACTTCGCGCTGGACAGGTTGCGTGCGCTGGCGTTCGGCGCGATTGTCCCAGCCGCGGTACTTCAGGTCGTATACGGGCACATGCTCAACATAGTCCTTCTCGGGAACGATGGAGCGTCCCGCTTCGAGGACGAGAGTATTGAGGCCCTTCTCGGTGAGCTCCTTCGCGGCCCAGCCGCCAGTTATTCCGGAGCCGACGATGATTGCGTCGTAAGTATTGGTCGCCATTCGAATCTCCCCTATGCTTTCTTCTCTACGGGCAAAGGTACACAGCCATGTTGGGCGCCCGGAATAATTTTCATTTTCAATTCTTTACTAAAGCCGATCTCGGAGGTGTAGTAGCCGTGGACGGTGATGCCTTTGAAGACGGTAAAGAATTCACCGCGAAGCTGCTTGTCGCGTTCTTCGGGAATGGTATTGCCGTGACGCATGCGGCGTGGACGTCCTGCGACGGCCTCGTCCATGGCGCGGAGCAAAGTTACTTGCTGAAGAGGCGAAGCGTCCGTGAAATTCTTTCCGAAGAGTTCGTTGCTTTGTTTGTCCACGCCGGCGAGACCGGCGAGAAAATTCTGTCGTTCTTCGTCGTTGGCCCATTCGGTTAGAATGACGTCAATGAATTCATTGACGCGAGCGCCCCTTGCGCCGGGCGTGTCCGTTTCAGGAATAATCAGCTCACTCATGGCGACGACGGTGTCGTTCTGGTGTGGGTTGAGCGTGCGCAACGCGTAGCCCTCGGCAGGATGGGCTCCGTTGAAAAAAGCAAAAAGATCGGTGGGCAAGGCGGGCAAAACGCCCCCCGCCAAAAGAAGTCTTAACGCATCACGCCGTTGCATAGTTCCTCCCAGACCTGACTACGATTGCCGACTGCCTTTCAGAAGCACAATTCGAAACGCAGAGTTGTCTCGCGCCACAGCGTATCTTATTCGCCGATCAGCTCTTTGCGCACGTTTTTCAAAACATATGCGGCGCGTTCGACACCTACTTCTCCCGCGAGAATAGGATCTTCATTTTCGATGCTGAGAATGCCCTCGAATCCGATATCCATGTAAGCCTTGATGATGGACTTCCATAGGCTGGCGCTATGGCCGTAGCCGACGGCGCGGAAAGTCTCGGAAGCCTGATCGAGTTCGTTGGTAGCGAAGGCGAAGTTCAGCACGCCATATTTATTGACGTTTTCGGGAAAGAAAACGGTGTCCTTCATGTGGGCGTGGTAGATAGCGCCCTGCTTGCCTAGAAAGTGGATGACTTCGACGGGATCGCAGCCCTGCCAGAAAAGGTGGCTGAGGTCGCAGTTTGCGCCGATTTCTTCGCCAGCGGCTTCGCGCAGTTTCAGCAACGTGCGCGGATTGTAGACGGCGAAGTTCGGGTGCATTTCGAGAGCGAGGCGCTTGACGCCGTGTTCGCGGGCGAATTTCGCGGCACTCTTCCAGTAGGGAACGATCTTTTCTTTCCACTGCCAGTCCTGCATCTGGGCATATTCAGGAGGCCAGCGGTAGGTAATCCAATTCGGCTGGGTGTCCTGCGGAGTGCCGCCTGGGCAACCGGAAAAACCGACGATGACTTTCACTCCTAGAATTTCGGCAAGGAGGACGGTCTTTCGAAAGGTATCAATGTCTTTCTGAGCGTGCTTGGGATCGGGGTGTATCGGGTTGCCGTGACAACTGAGGGTGGCAACTTGAATTCCGCGGTCTTCGAATTTTTTCAGCCAGGCTTTAGCCTTGGCCTTGTCGGCGATGAGATCGTCGAGCGGGCAATGAGGATTGTTGGGGTAGCCGCCAGTGCCGATCTCCATGGCTTCGAGGCCGAGGGCGGTGACCTTGTCCAGCATGGCATCGAGAGAGAGATGGTCGTAGACGGGATCGAAAACACCAATGGGGATCTTGCGCATATTGCTAGCCGGCCGGGGCGCTGGGAAACTCGGACTTGGGGCCTCGGGTTTTGCCGCGTGGGCTAGCATCTGCGTCCCTGGAACGGCTGCTGCGAATAGGCCGCTAGTTGCTGCTAAGAACTCCCTCCGACCGATGCCGGAAGTCTTCTGTCGTTTCTTCACGCGCGTCACCTCGATGAACGCACTACTGGAGTATGCAGCATCAAACCCGACGCATTATACGACGATGCGTGTTCCCGGCAAGCGGCTAAATCGTTGTTCTAATGGAGTCTGTGGGGAGCCAGGCGTAGAAGCAAGTGATGCCAGTTCAATGTTTTGATTTCAGTTGATCGAGGGTAGGGATAGAGACGGGAACGGTGAGGGCGCGCTCAGGGGGCTTCTTGCCGTTCTGGAGGGCCTGGAAGAGCATGTCTATGGCTTGGCCGGTGTTGGGTGGAACGAAGACGGTAGCGGCCAAGAGGCCGGTGCGGACCCAAGCCTCGCCGGTTTTGGGAAGGCCATCGCATCCGGTAAAGGGGAGTTTCAGCCAGCGCTCCTGATCCGCCTGGTTTGGCAATTCTTCGAAGGCTTTCCTGGCACCAAGGGTCATGGAATCATCCTGAGCGCCGATCAAATCAATAGTGGCCTTTTGGGAGGTACTGAGCTTCAGCCAGGAGCGGACGGTGCGCTGGGCGCTTTCTTCGGTCCATTGGCCCCGTAGCATGATGCAATGAATGTTGGAGGGCTTGGTCTCCTGCATGCCAGCGGTACGCTCTTTGGCTGCGGAATTCTCTGCGGGGCCCTGAATATAGAGGATGGAGCCTCCATGTGGCAGAAGAGCGGCAAATTGACGGCCTTGGATGCGGCCAATCTCGAGATGGTCGGAGCTGACCGCGAAAACGGGTGCGGAGGAAGACCTTCGAAGCTCGGGGATATAGCTGGCATCGCGATTGAGCACGGCCCATCCGATGCCGGCAGTTGCAGCGGCACGCGCGACTTGGGGCAGAGCCGTGCCGCCGACAGGCTCAAAAACGATGGCCTGTGGGCGCTGATTCTCCTCCGACTGGATGGCTTTCAGAATTTGTGTGCTTTGGGTGATGGCGTCGTTATCGGCATAGACAATCTGGAGTTCCACGCCGAGTTTGCGGGCCATCTGCTCGGCGGATTGCGCCTGCTCGATTTGGTAATCGTTGTCGTCGGTGGTTAGCGATACCAAGAAGCGCAACTTGTTCATGGCGATTCGAAAGCCCCTCTTTGGGCTCTCTGTTAACGATACATCGTGCGCGGCGCGATTCGAATGGAAACTGACGTGAGAGTTTCTTGGGTAGAAATCCCGGGCAAGCTGTTTCGAAAGCAGGGACGGACGGTAGCGGTGGCCAGGATGGCCGAAAGCTTGCCGAACAAGGCTGCATTTGAGCTAGAATCGCGACATATGGAACGTCGAGGGAATTTGGCAGTACTCACTTCTGTGCCTGAACACACCATTTCCCAGATTCCAATTTTGAAAGACCTCCGAAGGATTCTGTAAATGAAGCCGACGCCGAGAAAGACGCCTGGCCCGCGCGACGAAAACCGCAAGAACAAGGTCACATTGAAGACCATCGCGGAACATCTGGGATTGACGCCGGGAACGGTTTCCGCCGCGCTCAACAATTCCGCCGCGGCCCAATCAATCCCCGAACATACGAAGAAGCGCATCATTGAGGCGGCGCGGGCGCTGAATTACAAGCCTAACTTTTTTGCCCGCAGCCTACGCTTGAAGAGAACGTACACCATAGGGGTGATTGCCGAAGAAATTGGTGACGCATACGGCGCGATGGTGATCAGCGGCATAGAGGAATACCTGCGGAAGAACGATTATTTTTTCCTCACCGTGATCCACCGGCACGACCCAAAACTGCTGCAAACTTATGCGCAATTGCTGATGATGAGGGGAGTCGAGGGAATCATTGCTATTGACACTTCCATGAAAGAGCGGCTAGCGTTGCCGACCGTGGCAGTAGCAGGTCATGAACGCATGGAAGGATTGACGAACATCGTGCTGGATCATAAACGTGCTGCCAGGCTGGCACTGGAACACCTGAGAGATCTCGGTCACGAGGAAATCGCGTTCATCAAGGGACATGAGAGCAGCTCGGACTCCGGGGTACGGTGGAGCGCGATCTGCGAGGTGGCAGAACAGCTGGGCATTCGAATCCGGCCAGAGTTGACGATCCAATTGGAGGGACTTGATTCGACGCCGGCAATTGGCTACCCGGCCGCGAAGCAACTGCTGGCAAGGAAAAAACCATTCACTGCACTTTTTGCGTACAACGATATTTCGGCGATTGGGTCTATCTGGGCGTTTCGCGAGGCAGGCTTGCGCGTCCCGGAGGACATTTCCATTGTCGGATTTGATGATATTCAGGGGGCCGCGTTTGCGAATCCCGGACTGACAACGGTGCGGCAACCGCTCGTAAAGATGGGGCAAATCGCGGCGCAAACGGTGGTGGAACAAATTGAGGAGCGCGGAGAATACGTAGCAGAGATCGCCATCGAGCCAGAGTTTGTGGTTCGGGAATCGACTGGAATTGCACCGATGCGCCAGATACGAAGTACCGCAAGAGACTCGCGAGAACTGCAAGAGGGTTATCCCGCCGAGTAGATTATTTCGAGCAAAAAATAAGCATTTTCAGCTGCGTGAGGGCGCGGCGCGCGGTGGTATTCGCACATTAACTGGATTACTTGCTGATGGTGACAGCGCGCAGGAGCGGTCAAACGAGCTTGATTACATGGACATCTTGCCAGCAGGCATGAAGTCCCAAACGCGCCAGAATTCGTGCATTTCGGGAGGAGTGCCGAGGGAGACGCGGACGTATTTATCCATGGCAGGAATGGGCGGAGCGATGTGCACGTCGTTCTTTTCGAGATGCGCCAGAACTTCGCTGACGGGACGCCCCGGATTCAGGAGCACGAAATTGGTGTGAGAATCGATGGCGTGGAGCTTGCGCGCATTCACTTGACTCATGAATTCCTGACGGTCGGCGGCGTTGCGTTTGAGTCCCATCTGAACGTAAGCGGTGTCATCCAATGCGGCAATGGCCGCTTTCACGGAGAGGATGGTCACGCCGTTTGGCACGCGCAGAGCGGAAAAGCGGGTGGCTATTTCCTTGGCGGAAACGGAATAACCAACGCGGAGACCGGCAAGTCCGTAGATTTTCGAGAATGTTCGGGCAACGATGATGCGCGGGTCATCGAGCGGATGATCGAGAAAAGATTCGTAGGACGAGCCGGAGTCGGCGAAGTGATGGTAGGCCTCGTCGATCAGAATCATCACGTTGGCTGGAAGCTTGCTGATGATCGATTCGAGATTCTTGCGGGGAGTCAAAGTGCCTGTAGGGTTGTTGGGATTGCAAAGATAGACAAGTCCGGTGGAGGAATCTGCGCGGGCGAGCATGGCGTCAATGTCGTGTTCGTGGGTTTTGGTCAAAGGAATTTTTACGACTTCGATTCCGTTGGCGGCAGCGTAGGTGGCGAGCGCAGGAAAGGTAGGGTCGGGTACGATAAGTCTTCGGTTGGGTCCAAGGAAGGCAACGCCGGACATTCGCAGGATCTCAGTAGAGCCGGAACCCAACACGATTTGATCGAGCTTCACTTTGTGAAGGTCGGCGAGTTTGTTGCGCAGAACATCGTATTCACCACGGGCGTATCTGCCGCTGACGGCTGTAGCTTCTCGAATGACCGCCTGGACCCTTTCCGATGGGCCGTAAGCATTTTCATTGCGATTCAGAAGTGTGGGCCCGAGAACGGCGGGACCAGCAAGTGGTTGCTTCACGCCGCTCGACGCAAATGCGCTAAGAGACCGAGGATTGGCTGCGATCACAGTGCCGGCGGCGGCCATTCCGTGCAAGAGGTTTCTGCGAGTGATGGGCATGCTGTTCTCCTGGCTTTCGAACGGAGGAATGTTCGGATGCAGATTACGACAGACGGGGACGTGGAACAAGGCTACTTTCCCACGCGCACTCTTTCGTTGTGCTTTCTGCGACGAGTGGAAACGCACCTGAAATCTCCGGAAAAAAACAAACCGGTCTCTGGAGTGAATCCTCCAGAGACCGGGAAGAAATGATTCGGGTTATTCAGTCGGTCTCTAAGTTGACCGACTGCGATTTAGAACGCCAGCCGCAAGCTGAGCGACATGATGCGAGATGCTGCCGCCCCGACGAGGCACTGCGCTTGGCCGAAAGTACCGCTATTCAAGTTAGAATTGACACAATCAAAGTTGGCATGGTTCCACAGGTTTTGCGCGTCCGCGCTGAAGCGAAGGTTCATGCTTTCGGTCAGCTTGAAGGTCTTCTTCAGTCCCAGGTCCTGTCCAATGAACTTGGGTCCGTGGAAGACATCTCGGGCTAGCGTGCCATAGCGCTGATAGAGTAACCCTGAAGTGGGGTACCCCGGGTTCGCAAATAGCGTATTCGGCGTCGACGTGCAGGTGCCGGAACTGGCACTTATCGAAATATTGGCAGGCATCCCCGAGAAGCCGCATCCGATGCGGTTGTTGTCGGTAAAGATTCCGTCCGCCGGGCTTTTCCCGCTATAGACTGAGCTGATGCTCGAGCCGGTAAATACCGGATGGTCATTCAGAACGCCATCCAGGTTGTAGTCGCCTCCGATGTTGTAAGCAATCCCATTCGGATCGAGAACCAAACAACCAGAAGCAGTCAAGCAAGTAGTGCCGTTAAACGCCTCTTTTGCCCGGACGTGTGCTGCGCCATCGTAAACATCGATGGGGTGACCGCCGTAGAACTGGAAGAATGTTCCGAGCGACCATCCGCCGAGAGCGTGGCCAAGAAAACCCTTTTCGCTCTTCAGGAAGGGCAGTTCGTAGGTCA
>JBGPDI010000005.1:0-91505 GCA_041482215.1 Candidatus Acidiferrum sp.
ATTCGACGTCAGCTTCCGAAAAAGGTTGAAGCGGTGGGAATCTTCGTCAACGCCCCGGTGACCGAAGTTACAGCGTTATGCAAGTCGTTGAAGCTCGACGCCGCCCAACTGCATGGAGACGAGTCTGCGGAAACAGTCTCCGAGATCGCCACCGCCGCTCCGGTGATTAAAGCCTTTAGCGTGGAGCCTGATTTTCGATTGGAAACTCTCGGTGAGTATCCAGAGGCGTTTGCGTTTCTGTTTGACGCGGCACACACAGGCCAATATGGTGGTACGGGGCACGCCACGGATTGGGATGTTGCCCGGCGCGCTGCAGTTAGTCACCGTATTATTTTGGCGGGCGGGCTCAAGGTGGAAAACGTGGCAGCGGCAGTGCGCATTGTGCGGCCGTATGCTGTGGACGTTGCCAGCGGCGTAGAATCAAAGCCGGGAAAGAAAGATCACGACCGATTGAGAGAGTTTATTCAGGAAGTTCGACGCGGCGAGCGGAAGTAGATTGATCGAGCGGGAGATTCGCGCAAATACATGAGTTCGATGCTTCAAACACCGACGACAGCGCCGGGCCGCTTTGGCCCTTACGGGGGGCGCTACGTTCCGGAAACGTTGATGGTGCCGCTCTTTGAGCTTGAGCACGCGTATGAAGAAGCGAAGTCGGATGCAGCGTTTCAAGCTCGGTTCCAGGATCTGCTGAAGAACTTTGCAGGACGGCCAACGCCACTGCAATTTGCTTCACGACTGACGGAAAAGCTAGGCGGCCCGCGAGTTTACCTGAAGCGCGAGGACTTGCTACACACCGGAGCGCACAAAATCAATAACGCGATCGGGCAGGGCCTGCTCGCGGTGAAGATGGGGAAACCGCGGATCATTGCGGAAACCGGCGCAGGCCAGCATGGCGTCGCCTCGGCTACGGTGGCCGCGCATTTCGGGCTTGAATGCGTCGTGTACATGGGCACTGAGGACATGGCGCGGCAGGCGCTGAATGTTGCGCGCATGCGGATGCTCGGGACGCAAGTCGTGGGAGTGGATTCTGGCAGCCGCACGCTTAAAGACGCGATCAACGAAGCGATGCGCGATTGGGTCACCAATGTGCGAAGTACGCACTATTTGCTCGGGTCTGTCCTTGGCGCGCATCCTTACCCAACGATGGTGCGCGATTTTCAGGCGGTTATTGGACGTGAAGCGCGCGCGCAGATCCTTACAGCTGAAAAGAGACTGCCCACGCATTTGATCGCGTGCGTTGGCGGTGGCTCGAATTCCATCGGCCTTTTCTATAATTTTCTACGTGACGCGGATGTAAAAATGATCGGCATTGAAGCCGGTGGCCGCGGCGGCGAATTAGGCGAACATGCTGCGCGGCTTGCGGCGCACCAAGGATTTACTGGGGCGCGGCCCGGCGTTCTGCAGGGAACCTACACCTACATTTTGCAGAACGAAGATGGCCAGATTGCGACGACTCATTCCATTTCCGCAGGACTTGACTATCCTGCGATCGGCCCCGAGCATGCGTGGCTTGCCGATCAGCGCCGCGCCGAATACTCCGCTGTCTCCGATCAAGCTGCGCTGGAAGCCGCGCGGCTTCTTTCGCGCACGGAAGGCATCATTCCCGCGCTGGAATCCGCACATGCCATCGCAGGCCTGATTGAGCGTGCTCCCAAAATGAGTAAGGACGATCTCGTCATCCTCAACTTGTCTGGGCGCGGCGACAAGGACATGGACACTTACTCCCGGGACGTTGAGAGGAAATAGCACAACATTATTCGAGGATTATTAGGCGTGGCTTAGCGCATTTCCAAAGATAGAGACACTTCACTGACCGGACTTTGCTGTACGTAACGGTCCCTGCCATGTCACAAGTGCCTACTGGCCGGTCAACTAAGGTCACATGACCTTGCGATTGAGTGAGCCGTGGATATGGCTGCTCAGGGGTGGCGCTCGACTTGTTAGGCTCGTCGGTGCAATAGCTCGTCGGCCCCAGTTCGAATGCATATACCAAACGATACGTGCGCACATCCTCGCCGCCGCAGTCATTACAAGCGAATTGGGATTGCTGCGCATTCTCTAGAGCCCTCTGCCTCAGGAGTGGGTGGCCGTTGACCACAGCCGCCGCCGCCACGCTACCGTCTTTTCGGACTTCCAACTTTAGTTCCACATCTCCCGCTATTCTGGCTTGGCGTGCCAGCGGAGGATAGGTCAGCAGAGACAGTCTTGTGATTACAGCTCCCTCGAAGGCTTGGTTGGAATTGCCCGTTTCTTGAGCCCATGCCGTGCCAATTGCGCAGGACAGAAGAACGACGGCGGCGCAAGCATATCTACTCATGGGAGCCAGTATAAGCCCGTTAACCTAATGCGTCATACGGAGCCACCCTTAACTGCTCACCGTGCTGTCATGGCGGTGTTCAGCCTAAATGCTACTTGCGCGCTGCTGCCTTTCCCCCATTTCTGCTAATCTTTCCTCTTCACTTATGATCGATGTTGCTGGCAACACGACTCGCATTTCCAAACGTTTCGCCGAACTGCGCAAATCGGGGGAGTTGGGCATTGTCGCTTACATAGTGGCAGGCGATCCCTCGCTCGATGCGAGTCTGAAATACGTGCTGGCTCTCGCCGAAGCGGGCGCTGACGTGATTGAGCTTGGCGTGCCTTTTAGCGATCCGCTTGCCGATGGGCCCACGATTCAGCGGGGTGCCGAGCGGGCTTTGAAAGCGGGGACAACACTGGCGCGGGTTCTAGAACTCATCCGCCGCATTCGCCAGTCATCTCAAGTTCCACTTGTGCTCTTCAGCTACTACAATCCCATTTTGCAAATGGGGCTGGAAAAATTCGCGGCTGCCGCTGCGAACGCGGGCGCAGACGGAGTTCTTGCTACCGATCTCACTCCAGAAGAATCGGAAGACTATCGCGGAATTCTTGCCGCGCAACATCTCGATACAATTTTTCTTGGCGCGCCTACATCAACAGATGAACGCCTTGCAAAAATTGCGGCCTGCTCGTCCGGGTTTCTCTATCTGATCTCGCGTACCGGTGTCACGGGTGCGAAGGATACGCTTCCGGACGATCTTCCGGCGCTTTTGCGACGAGCTCGCGGCGTGACGCAACTTCCCATCGCGGTTGGATTCGGCATATCGCTGCGCGGGCATGTTTCAGTGCTAGGTGGGCTCGCCGATGCAGCGGTCGTTGGTTCGGCGCTCGTGTCCGAAATTGAAAAAGCGGCGACCGAAGATGCCGCTGCCATCGCACTTGCCACAAAGATTCGTTCGCTTAAAGATGCTGCGCGCCACGGCCTTTCCCGCCGGGAGGTGGCACCGTGAATCTTGCAGATTGGCGGCGCCGCATCGATGAGATTGACAAGAAACTCGTGGAGCTTTTGAACGAACGGTCGCTTTGCGCTCTTGAGGTAGGCAAACTCAAACAGGAGGCGAAAATTCCGCTGTATCAGCCGGACCGCGAGAACGAAGTGCTTGCAAATGCCGAGCGCAACAATTCGGGTCCGCTGACGGACGCAGCGATTCGGCGGCTGTTCGAACGTATCATTGACGAAGCGCGGGCCGCCGAACGTGACGCCATGCATCCGAGCGACAAGAAGGAAAAAGGCGGGAATGAATAGGTCGTCGCGGCAGTCTCTATGAGTTAGCGTCTGGCCGCGAAGAGTCTCCGGTTGGTCTTATAGCGTTGTTCTTATTTCGAGTTTTAGATTTTTCCAAAGGAAGCAGGAATTTCTCATGGTCATTGTGATGCAAGAGGGCGCGACTGACGCTCAAATTCAGCAGGTCATTGACCGCCTCGTCGCTGGCGGCTTTAACGTGCACCGCTCCACCGGGGAATCGCACACCGTTCTCGGCGCGGTCGGTGTGCATCGCGACTTCGATCATCGCGACTTCGAATTGCTCGACGGCGTGCGCGAAGTTATGCGCATCACACAGCCCTTCAAATTGGCCAGCCGACAGTTCAAGCCCGAGGGCACGGTTGTCGATCTTGGCCGGGGCGTCAAAATCGGCGGCGCCGATGTCGTAGTTGCTGCCGGACCGTGTTCGGTCGAGTCGCGCGAGCAGATTCTTTCCATCGCCGAAAGCGTCGCCAAAGCTGGCGCAAAGATTCTGCGCGCCGGTGCATTCAAGCCGCGGACATCTCCATATGCTTTTCAGGGCATGGGCGAGCCGGGGCTGAAGCTGATGCGGGAAGCCGCTGACAAATTTGGACTGTTCACGATCAGCGAGGTGATGGATGCTTCGCAGATTCAGATGATGATGGGTTACGTGGACATTTTCCAGGTAGGCGCGCGCAACATGCAGAATTATTATTTGCTTCGCGCGCTGGGCGAAATCCGTAAGCCCGTTCTTCTCAAACGCGGCATGTCCGCGACGATGGAAGAACTTTTGATGAGCGCCGAATACATTCTGGCGGGCGGGAACTACAACGTGATTCTTTGCGAGCGCGGCATTCGCACGTTCGAAACGTACACGCGCAATACTTTTGATATCGCGGCCATTCCAGTGATCAAAAAACTTTCGCACCTGCCGATGGTTGCCGATCCTTCGCACGGAACTGGCCGGCGTGACAAGGTGCCGCCGATGGCGCGCGCTGCCGTCGCTGCGGGCGCCGACGGATTGCTCATCGAAGTTCACAACGATCCGGACCACGCGCTTTCCGACGGCGCGCAATCGCTCGAGCCCGGGCAATTTGCGCAGCTTATGGGTGAGCTGCGCATCATCGCTCCTGCGATTGGCCGGCGCATCGCCTGACCCATGGCTGGAAATCACCTTATCGATCGCGTGACTGTACTTGGCACCGGCCTAATCGGCGGGTCGTTTGCGCTGGCGCTGCGTAAAAACACAACCGGCATACATATATCCGGTTGGGACCGCGCTGAAGTCGGCCGCGAGGCGCAGACTCGCGGCGCTGTTGATGAAACGTTTTCCGGCGAAATTTCGGCGGCGATTCTAAATGCAGATTTGATCTACATCGCACTACCCATCGCAGCGACAATTGATCTGCTTCCGGAAATTGCGCGCCATGCTCCTTCTCATGCGCTGGTCACCGACGCTTGCAGCACCAAAGTCCGCATCTCTCAAGCCGCGGCAGAGGTATTTCCTGGCGAAAACGGCCCGATGTTTCTCGGCGGGCATCCCATGTCTGGCAGGGAACTATCGGGGATTAAGAACGCCGATGCCGATTTATTCCGCGACCACACATACGCGTTGATCGGCACATCTTCACTTCAGGAGGAACCGCGCATCTCCGCCTTTGTGAAGATTCTTGAGAAAATTGGTGCACGGGCGCTCTGGCTCGGCGCGCCACAGCATGACTATGCCGTTGGCCTTTCTTCTCATCTCCCGCAGCTCGTGGCTGTGGCGTTGGCAGGATTCCTTTACGACCGACTCGACGAAAATGGATTACCGATCACTCTAGCTGGCCCCGGACTGCGCGATTCGCTTCGGCTCGCGGGCAGCCCTTATTCCACGTGGCGCGATATCGTCCTGACTAATCAAGAAGTTCTCTCCGCTGCGCTTGATCTGCTCGCTCGCCGCCTGGACGACTTGCGCGAAAAACTCGCCTCGCGCGAACTCGAAGGCGACTTCGACGCCGCCAACGAACTCTACAAACTCCTGCGAAGCCTTTAACTTCAATGGTTCTTTTTAAGAGTCTACTGCGAAGAGCCCTTGTGCTTGCGACTACCACGCGCCTTCTTTCCTCCCGACCCACCAGATGATGCCAACGGTCGCCGTGTTTTGTTCCTTGCTGAGGACGCCGTCCCTATCGGTAAAAAAAGATGGCTGGTTGGAGAAATCGCGGCGCCACTCGTAGCGCATCAGGAAACCCTCGGCAAATTTGTAATCGAAAGTGGCGGTGGTTTCTTTGAGTGCTTGCGTGATACCGCTGAAGAGGCCTCCGCGGTCCGAGAGATACTCTGAGCGTGCGGCCACGGAAATCTTTGGAGTGAATTGGTAGCGCGCGTAAGCTGCGCCGCCTATCGTGTGGGAAGGCGCGGAGGACTGGCCGGGAGAAGTAGTTTTCCATTCGCGTTGGATGACGTAATCGCCTTCCAATGCGAAAGTGATCTTTCGCGTGGCTTGCCAGCTCACGTAGCTGTCAAAAATGTGCAGCTTGCCGTCCGGTGCGGGGTGGATACCCACAAAGTTGAGCCCCGGCTGCACGGGTATAGGTCCGTTCGCTGCGACGGGAATGCGGTCGGGATGTTCCTGCCCAAGGTAGTAATTCACGTTCCAGGAAATCGTTTTGCGCGGCGTGGCGGTGAAGCCAAAGAGCTCGTCTTTGAATCCGTTGGTGGCTTCGGCTTGGTTCGTGCCGTTCACGAGCCAGTAGTTCAAGGTCAGCTGGTCGTTGACTTTGTAGGCGGCGCGCACGCCCATGTGATAGAAGGGCAGAAAATCGAACCAGTAGGCGCGAGAATAATTCATCTGGTCTTTGGTGTAGTTTCCCTCGATTCCGATAGAACTTCCCCATTTGCCGACATCGAGAGTCAGGCCATTGCCGATTGGAGCGACGTAGGTTCCGTAAGCCTGAAAAATATTTCGGTAGATTTCCGGACGTGGCTCGTTTGCGGGATTTCCTTGCAACGTATCCGTGGCTTGTCCGAATTGCAAGTCGAGACGGACGCCGAAGGGGCGTCCGGCGCTAACATCGGGAGCTCGTTCGAAAACCATGCTGGCCTGATTCAGGCTGATGTTGTTGCTCAAGACATCGTAGGCTCGAAGAGCATTTACGCGGCCGATGGGGCTGTTGAAGTTGTAGGCATAATATTCGTCGAGTCCAAAATTCAGGGTTGCCCCGTGGAGATAGTCAAGAATCGCTCGATCCCCGGCGGTTGGTTGTACTCTCGGTGCATCGGCAGAAGCGATTTGGGCGGGCGTGACAGCGGGTGCTGTCGCAATCATAGCTGTGACTGTGGGGAGGGCGGCGCTAGACACCACGGAATTTCTGTCCGCGGTCTCAGCTGAAGAGTGCTGGCGTTGTTTCAGCACATTTTCCAATTCCGTTACGCGCGTTAGCAGACTCTGTACGACCTCGCGCAATTGTTTGACCTCCTCGGCTGAGGCCGGCGTCTGATTCGGGGCCTGAGCGCGTCCCGGAGGGCACCACGCTAGCAGCGCAAGGCACATTCCTATCGTGTAACGCAGAGGAAAAGTGCGGATCAGCGGCTGGCTGCTCCGTGAGTTGTAGTTGATCATAGGGGCATCTTTCCCGGCTGGCCTAGAGCGAATCCAACCGCGTGGTCGCCTTCGAGTTTTAGCATGGATTACTGGGGAATGACTCGGGCAACATACGCGAATCCGACTACTGCTCTACGGTGATGTTAATCTTCTCAATTTCTTGACAACTCAGTGACCGCCGGAGAAGATGGCCTCCTGCTCTTGGTCTTTCAGACCGAAATTAAAGAACTGGAAGTGAGGTCACGGCCGAAAGTGATCACTCGAAGAGTATTTCTAGCTAACACCGGCGCTTTGATTGCTGCTACAGGCGCGCGCCTTCCGTTGTTTGCGCGGATCGCTGCGGGCAGGGCAGATACTGCGACGCCCTCAGAGTTGCTGCTTGGCGTGGACTACTACCCGGATCAGACGCCAGAAACATTGTGGGACGAAGATTCGCGGATGATCGCGGAGACGGGTTTTACGAATGTGCGCGTGGCCGAATTTGCGTGGTCATTGATGGAGCCGTCGGAAGGCAAGTTTGATTTCGGGTGGCTCCATCGCGCGGTCGTGACGCTGCAGAAGCATGGGATTCAGGTGATTCTCGGCACGCCATCGGCGGCTCCTCCTCCGTGGCTTACGGAAAAATATCCGGACGTTCTGATGGTGAACGATCAAGGGATGACGGTTCATCCGGGCGGGCGACGATTTACTTGCCCGACGAACAAGGTTTATCGCCGCTTGTCGCTGGCGATTGCTACCGAGATGGCACGAGCATTTGCGGACACGCCTGGTGTGATCGGCTGGCAGATTGACAATGAATTCACACTTCAGCGGTGGGGGCGGTGTTACTGCAAATTCTGCCGGACGGGTTTTCAGGATTGGCTGCGCTCGAAGTACGGCTCGTTAGACGAAATTAATAAGAAGTGGGGAACGGCATTTTGGAGCCAGATTTACACTGACTTCAGCCAGATTCCCGTGCCTTTGCCTTCGAATGGCGATCCCAATCCTGGACTTGCTCTCGACTACGATCGCTATCAATCGTATGCCAACGCTTCCTTCCTAGAAGAGCAACTCGTCATGCTCCGGAAGATATGTCCAAAGCATTTTGTGACCACTAACAACGTCGGTGCGCCACTGGACACGATCGATCTCCACGAGCTTTACAAGAACTTAGATTTTGTTTGCCACGACAATTATCCGGGATTCGCGCAAATGTTTCTTCCAGGCGCTTCGCCAGAGGCGCTTTCGATGATGATTTCCCTGGGACATGATTCCATGCGCGGAGTGAAGGACGGCAAGCCCTTCATGATCATGGAAGAGCAATCGGGCAAAGCAGGGCAGAGTTTTTTTTCGCCACCACCCCACAAAGGACAAATACGACTGTGGACCTATCAAGCGGTAGCGCACGGGGCCATGGGCATTAATTATTTTCGCTGGGATACGGCCAATTTCGGAGCCGAAGAGTATTGGCACGGTATGCTGAATCACGACCGCTCGAAGAGCCCTACCTTCGAAGAGATCAAGCAAACGGTGAAAGAGTTGAAGGCGCTCGGGCAGGAAATGCTGCGCTCTTCGTACTTGGCGAACACCGCTGTTTTCTTTGACCTGAACTCGGCCTGGGCGATTGCCGTGCAACCGGGCAACACGAAGCTCAATTACGCTTCTCAATTGACTTCGTGGTACGCGGCCATCGCGGGTTCCCACGCGGGCACGGATGTTATCAACGCAGAGGCCGACCTCTCTCGCTACAAAGCGGTTTTCGCGCCGCTTCCGTATCTCATCTCGCAAAAGCAAGCTGCAAACATTAGGAAGTTCGTTGAAGGTGGCGGACTGTTTGTGAGCGGCTTTCGCTTGGGAGTGAAAGATGAGAACAGCCAGATCGTGCGCACGCCGCTTCCAGGACTGCTGCGCGACGTGATGGGCACCACGGTGAAGGACTACATGCCGGTTTACACCGAGAAGGTGGGAGTCAAATTCTCTTCGCTGCTGGATGGGCCGGACGGAAGCTGTGGGATGTGGGCGGACGTCTTGCAGCCATCTTCGGCGGCAGTGCTGGCTACTTATACGAGCGGCAACTATGCAGGCGACCCGGCGATTACAATCAACTCGTTTGGCAAAGGAAAGGCCGTTTATCTTGGAGCGGATCTCGATCCTGCTAGTCTCGGGAGAGTGATGGCCGCGTTGATGGATAACGCCGGAATTAAGTCGCCGTTCGACGTTCCGCGAGGAGTGGAGCTGTGCGTGCGGAAATCGGGGAGTGCACAGTGGTTGTTTCTTCTCAACCATACGGCATCCGCGCAAACAGTCACGCATCCCGGTCAGTTCAAAGAGTTGCTGACCGGTGCAACGTCTACGGGCAAGCTTACCTTGGATGCATACGACGTCCGCGTGCTGCAGCCGCTCTGATCTCAATCGCGCGTGCCTTCCAGCTCTAATGCCGGATGAAGTAAACTGCCGCGTACACTTCGGAGCACCGCATGGACAAACGCATCGCTTCTGCTGACGCCGCCATCGCCAAGCTCACTGATGGCGCGACCATCCTGATGGGCGGATTTGGTCTCTGCGGCATCCCGGAAAACCTGATTGCGGCTGTTCGCCGCAAGGGAATCAGGGACCTGACCATCGTCAGCAATAATGCTGGTGTGGACGATTTTGGAATTGGCGTGCTGCTGCAGCAGCGGCAAGTCAAGAAAATGATTTCCACCTATGTTGGCGAGAATAAACTTTTCGAGCAGCTTGTCCTCAGCGGGGAATTGCAGGTGGAATTGAATCCGCAGGGCACGTTGAGCGAGCGGCTGCGAGCGGGAGGCGCGGGCATTCCCGCGTTCTACACGCCCACGGGATTCGGGACGATGGTTGCCGAAGGAAAAGAAACGCGCGAATTCGAGGGACGCCAGTACGTAATGGAGCGTGGACTTCGCGGCAATTTCGCTTTCATTAAGGCCTGGAAGGGCGACCGCTGGGGGAATCTCATTTACAGGAAGACGGCGCGCAACTTTAATCCCATGATGGCTACGGCTGCGGATCATGTGATTGCCGAAGTTGAAGAGCTCGTCGAGCTAGGCCAGCTTGACCCCAACCAAGTGCACACGCCTGGCATTTTTGTAGATGCTATTTTCCAGGGCTCAAAATATGAAAAGCGCATCGAACGCCGCACGGTGCGCAGACAATAAATCAAAGGATGCATCTATGGATAGTCATCAAACTCATCCTCAACTGCAACTGAGCACCGTTCTTTCCTGGCTTGCAACAGGAGTTGTGGCTTTTCTATGTAGCGTGTTGGGATTGGCTTCGGGCCCTTTCGTCCAGTCTTTTGCCGTGATGTTACAGGGGCTCAGAGTTGAGCTGCCCTTGCCGACGCGATTTGTGCTGGCCACTTACGTGTGGCTTCTTCCGCTCCTTTTCAGCGCGCTGGCTGTCTTTGTAATCCTAAAGGAAGTCCTGGCCCGCGAACTCCGCCGCAGATTTGTGCTGACCGCAAGAGTGTTTCTTGCTGCGCTGATTGCGGTGGGTCTTGTTATCCTTATCCTCTATTTGCCACTGCTAACTTTGGCAGCAAAATTAGTCAAGACCAAATAGTTTCGAGTCGAACCAATGCCGCTGAGTGAAGACCAAAAACGCGAACGGATTGCGCGCAGGATCGCGCTGGAACTGCGCGATGGCTACTACGTCAATCTTGGGATTGGGATGCCTACGCTGGTTGCCAACTACGTTCCCAAAGGCATGGACGTCATTCTGCAGTCCGAAAACGGGATGCTTGGCGTTGGCCCGTATCCGCTCGAATCGGAAGTAGACCCCGACCTGATCAATGCTGGGAAAGAAACAGTGACGGAGCTGCCGGGTACATCTTATTTTTCTTCGGCCGATTCTTTCGCGATGATTCGCGGCGGTCATGTGGACCTGACTGTTCTCGGAGCTTTACAAGTTGATGAGAAGGGCACGCTTGCCAACTGGGCGATTCCAGGCAAAATGCTAAAGGGTATGGGCGGCGCGATGGACCTGGTCGCTGGCGCCAAGCGTGTTTTTATCGCCATGGAGCACGCCACCCGCGACAACAAGCCTAAAATCCTGAAAAAATGTTCGCTACCCCTTACTGGCGTAGAAGTCGTGGATCACATTGTGACTGAGCTTGCGGTCATTGACGTCACACCGGAAGGACTGGTCCTTCGCGAACTCGCGCCCGATACGACGCTCGAACAAGTCCAATCGCTCACCGAGCCAAAACTGATCATTCCACCTGGCGGACCGAAGCCGATGCCCGTTTGATTTTGGAAGCAGACAGCGTTACGAACTGCTGAGACGGCGCGCAGTGAAAAAAGAATAATGAAGGCCGGACAAGATACTTAGAGCTGTGACCGCATAGATCAGGTATTGGTTCAGAGTATTTGTGCTGTATTGGGGATAAGCAGCGCCCAAAACCACCAGGAAGACCAATACGAGTTCCGCGGCGGTGGTGAGCTTGCCAAAGATGCTGGGTGGAAATGGGCGGTAGCCCGAAACCAGAAGAATTACGACAGCAACCATAAGGATCAGCACATCGCGGCTGAGAACCAGAATGGTGAGCCACCAGGCCAATTCCTTCTTGAACGCCAGGATTATAAAGGAAGAAGAGAGCAAGAGTTTATCGGCAATCGGGTCGAGATAGGCGCCGAGGGCGGAGCGTTGATTCAGGCTGCGCGCCAGTAAACCGTCAATGCCATCGGAAAGTCCGGCGACGACGAGAACCAGAAGCGCCCAGCGGTAATGCTCGTAGGAAATCAAAATCAGAAAAATCGGCAGAAAGCCGAGGCGCAGAAACGTAATCTGATTGGGAACCGTCCAGATGCGGCCTTTCATTGTGATTCAGGATAACGCAAGTCAGGCGAATTGCGCGAGATAGTCAGAGAGGGAGCGCCCCACCTTGCGCGCGAAGAGTTCGTTCATCGAGGGGATGGAGCCGGAAGGTTCGTCGAGGGAGATGCGCTCAAGGCGGTTCATGGGGAAAAAGATGGTGGGCAGGCCCATGCGCTCGCCGTCGGGCTCATTGATTTGCTTGATGAAATGGTCGAAAGAATTCAAGTCGATGCCGCGCAGGGTGATTCCGGAAGGGGTGATGGCCAGCAGCTCGCCCCATACTTTCTCCTTGGGCGTGTGAAGACTGACAACGACGATTGAATGTGGGTCCATGAGTGAAGACGACGCCTGATGGAGTACAGGGTACAGGATTTCAGTTCGAAGCGGTGCAAAAAGTCCGCTGGCCGAATCGAGAAATACATCCTATTCGGGAGATGGCAAGGAAGCGCGATTGTGGTTGTTATGGCTGTTGGCCGGGCAGCCGATCTGGGAAGTGCCAGAGCATCAGCGCGAAACTCGCAATGACAGCGATGCCCGCAAGCCAGCCTAGTGCATAGGCCACTTGTTTTTCACGCGAGTTCATCGGCTGTCGGTCCACAAAGATTTTGCCGATGACGAATCCGGCCGCGCAACCTCCCATGTGTGCGGCATTGTCCATGCGAAGAAAACCCATGTACCCCATGACAATCAGAATGACGACGGAACTGATCAGCCTGGACCGCAATTCGCGCATGAACGAACCGCCGCGCTTGCTGGTGACCGCCAGCATCGCACCGATCAGACCCAACAAAGCGCCGCTCGCGCCCAGTGAAAAGTGGCCTGTCAACGCGCTCACAAAAAATCCAAACGCGCCGGTGAAGACGTACAGGAATAAATATCGAGCTGATCCATACAGCTCTTCCAACGCGGGACCGAATTGCATCAGCGCCATCATGTTGAATCCGATGTGAAGCAATCCGCCGTGGAGAAACATGGCGGTGATCAGGCGCCACCACTCATGCTTGTAAAAAATACCGTAAGGATGGCTTGCGCCGAGGCGGTAGGATGCATCGGAGCTCATACTGAAAAGCGTATGCAGACCTCCGGCTTCGCCCGCCTGCATGGTCAAGACCAAGCTGATTCCCAGCATCAAGATGTTAGCGACCAGCATCGCCGAAGTAACAGGTGTTTCTTGCTCGCCGAAGAGTCCCGCGAATTGCTTGCTCAACGCCGCGAGAGAAAAACGGAGGCTCGTGCCGCATTCGTGGCACTTGGTTGCGCTGATTCCCACCAATGCTCCACATGCCGGGCAGATTTTCGGACGCGGCTGCTGATCGCCGCCTCCGAAAAGCCCGCGCATCGAGTTCTTCCATTTGTCCACGTGCCACTGCCAACGGTAGGGAAGTGCCAATTCTCCTCCTTGCGAGCCGCACACTGCGTTCCTATAATACCCAAGTCGCCGCGCTGCTTGTGTGCGTTGCGATTATTGCAAGGAACGGGCGCTTATGGACAGATTTGAAGAGTTTGGAAAACGGATCGACGAAGAATTCTCGCGGATCAAGAATATGAAAAATTTCGAGGATTTTGGCAAGCGCGTGGACGAAGAGCTCGAGCGCGTGAGGAGTTTTGTGAAAGAAGAAGTCGCGCCGGAAACGGAAAAGCGCACCGCGCAGTTTTTGCGCGAGGTCTCGGAAAAGCTCCACGAGGCGGCGTCCTGGATCGAGTCACGCAGGGCCGCACGCGATGCGCAGAACGAGCAGCGTCCAGTAGACACACCGCCTCCTGGGAATCCGCCAACTTCATGACGCGGGCGACGCATTGAAGATTTCAGCGGGGATGATTTCTCTCATTTTGGATTTGAGAAAACAAGCCGTTTTGCAAGAATTTGGTCGTATTCCCTATTTTTCACATAAGTTCATCTTCATGCTCAGCCTGCTCTGCGTCGTATCCGTCTATGCTGGCGGCTGCGGCTCGCGTCGGCCTATTACTGATCGAAGGCAACCGCCTCCCGCGCAGCCATCTGAAACGCCAGCGGACACCGCGAAGCGGTCGACCGATGTGCCTGAAAATCCGGCACCTCCAACTTCAGCAGTGCCCGCACCGAAGCGCAACAAGCCCGTCCCCGTGCCAGCCCCTTCCGGCTATACGGAAGAGGGCAACGCATCATGGTACGGTGTGCCGTTTCATGGGCGGCGCGCTTCGAATGGCGAGATTTACGATATGTATAAACTCACGGCGGCGCACCGCACGCTGCCGTTCGAAACGATGGTACGCGTGACGAATATGAACAACGGCAAGTCAACGGTGGTTCGAATCACCGATCGTGGCCCATTTGTTGACAATCGCGTCATCGATCTTTCGCTCGCTGCTGCGCGTGAAGTGGATTCAGTTGGAGCGGGCGTCGTGCCCGTACGGGTAGAAATGCTTGGGGGTGTCGACCCCACCGCGGGCTTCTTTACGGTGCAGGTTGGCGCATTCCGCGACCGTGGTAACGCCGAGCATCTGCGCGACCGCCTCGGCGTTTCTTATACGCCCATTTTCATTCAACAATATGATTCGCCGGACGGCCTCCTATACCGCGTTCGGGTGGGTAAGACCTCCGGGGAAGATAGTGCACGCCAACTTAGCGATCAGCTTCGTAGTCGCGAGGGATTCACGCCGTTTGTTATTCGTCTAGATGAGGGAATCCCAGCTGGAGGAAATCAATGAGCGCCGATTGTTTATTTTGCAAAATCGCGGCGAAGAAAATTCCTTCGAAGATCGTTTATGAGGATCCCGATATCTTCGCCTTTGAAGACATCAGCCCGCAGGCACCCACGCACATCCTGATTTGTCCCCGGAAACATTTCGAATCGCTGGCGGATGCAGCGCCAGAAGATCAAGCCGTTCTTGGCAAACTCCAACTGGTGGCTGCGCAGATTGCGCGTGAACGCAGTCTTTTGGCAGGTTACCGCACGGTTCTAAATAGCGGGCTCGGAGCGGGACAGTCGGTCTTCCATCTCCATCTCCATCTTCTCGGCGGACGCAATTTCCGCTGGCCCCCGGGCTAGCTAGCTCCCTAGAGTTTTGTGGTTCCCCGCGCTTCAGCTTAAACTAACGTCCGCCATCTGGAGGAATTCATGTACTTGCGGAGACGCTCTGCGCAGTTGTCTGTGCTTCTCATTGCTTTTGCTCTTGCCGTATTTTTTTCACCACATTCTGCGGCACAGCAAACAGCTGCGTCAGGAAAAGCTCTTACTGTCGAACGCATTTACGCGCAGCCGAGTTTGAGCGGCCGGCTGACGCGCGGTCTGACATGGGCGCCTGATGGAAAGCAGCTCAGCTACTTCGAGACAAAGGGCACGGGGAAAGAGGCGAAGACAGAGCTTTGGGTGATGGATGCAGCCAACGGGCAGCAACGGCTGCTTGTCGGCTCCGACAAACTGGAAACGATTCTTCCGGCGGAAACTTCGAAAGCCACGCAGGCGACTGGGCTTGGACGCCGCGCTCCTTCGCAATATCAATGGGCGCCCGATGGAAGCGGAATCTTATTTCAAGGCGCTACGGCGCTGGCATGGTTTGATTTGAAATCGCAAGTGGGCCGGCTACTCGTCTCCGGCAAGGCTGAGATTACAGATCCGAAGATTTCTCCTGATGGACGCTCCGTGAGTTTCGTTCGCGATCACAATTTGCGGCTTGTGAATCTTGCGGACGGCAAAGAACGCGCAATTACGCAAGGCGGCACGGAAGAGATTCGCAAAGGCGAGCTGGACTGGGTGTATCCCGAAGAGCTGGCGGTCAAGACGGGCTACTGGTGGTCTCCGGACTCGTCCGCGATTGCTTACTTGGAAATGGACGAGCGTAAGGTTTCGCAATATCCGATGGTGGATTTTTCTTCGCCGAGCGGCGAAGCCGAAATGGAGCGTTATCCGCCGGCGGGTGGCGCCAATCCCATCGTTCGCGTTTTCGTGGCCTCACTCAGTGGTGGTGAAGCTCGCGCGATGGACACGGGCGCGGAAACTGATATGTACATTCCGCGCGTAAACTGGCTCATGGATTCGAAGCATGTTGCGATTCAGCGGCTAAATCGTACGCAAACGACGCTTGACCTGCTGATCGCTGATACATCTACAGGCAGCAGGCGTGTAGCTCTCTCAGAAAAAGATCCGTACTGGATCAACCTCAGCGACGATCTCGTTTTCCTCAAGGATGGTAAGAGATTTTTGTGGTCGAGCGAGCGTGGCGGTTATCGGCATCTTTATCTTTACGACCTGGATGGTAAGCAACTGGCACAGGTCACGAAGGGTGATTGGGAGGTAACGGCAGTCGACCGTGTGGACGAGGCGAAGGGGCTGGTCTATTTTACTGCGACGGAAAAATCCGTGCTGGAGCGACATCTTTACCGGGTGAATCTGGATGGCTCGGGATTTACGCGTTTGACGAAGGAAGAGGGATCGCACGCGGTGACCCTCGCGCCAGATGCTTCCACCTTCATTGACACGTACTCGAACACGGCCGCCCCATCGCGTCAGGACCTTTTCCACGCCGACGGCTCGCGAATTGCCACGATCAACGAAAACAAAGTCGCCGAGCTCGCCGATTACCGTCTCTCACCCGTGGAATTCCTTAGTGTGAAATCACACGATGGAGTTCCACTCAACGCAAGCATGATCAAACCGCCGAACTTCGATCCGCAGAAAAAGTATCCCGTGCTGGTCTATACGTACGGCGGGCCGGGCGTGCAGATTATTCGAAACACATGGGGCGGCGCCACCTTTCTGTGGCACGAACTCATGGCTCAGAAAGGCTACATTATTTTTTCGCTCGATAATCGCGGCTCGGCTGGCCGCGGACATCTTTTTGAAGAACCCATCCACTTTCGTCTTGGTGCGCAGGAACTTTCCGACCAGCGTGATGGAGTGGCCTATCTGAGAACTCTTCCCTATGTGGAAGCCAGCCGCATCGGAATCTGGGGATGGAGTTATGGCGGCCACATGACGTTGCACGCGATGTTCGAATCGAACGGCGATTTCAAGGCGGGATTTGCCGGTGGCCCGGTGACGGATTGGCGCTATTACGACAGCATCTACACTGAACGCTACCTAGGGCTCCCACAAAAAAATAAGGTGAGCTACGAAGAATCTTCGCCGGTGAAAAACGCCGCGAATCTAAAGGGTAAACTCATGATCGCCCACGGCACGGGGGACGACAACGTGCATTTCGCCAACACGCTCGCGGTGATCAACAATCTGATCGAAGCGGGAAAATACGTCGAGGTTCTCGCGTTTCCCGGTCGCGGGCACGGCGTCAGCGATCCACCGGCGCGGCGGGTGTTGATGCAACGCGTCACACAGTTTTTCCTCGATAATCTGTGATACGTGCCGCAGCCAAGCTAGGCTGTTCAATACCAATCCAGCGTCGGCATAGAAAATAGAAGCGAGGCAAAGCCACATGGCTTTGCCTCGCGCTCGTAGCCCATGTTTGTGGGTAGCTGGCGAACCGTCGGATTATTCTAGTGCACGCCGAAATATTCGACGTGGACGTAGCGGCCCAGGCGAGCATTGAAGAGCAGATACCAGCCTGGGTGATGATCGTCGTCATACACATAGACGCGATCGCGATCCCACTGCCAATCGCGGCAGCGATCTACGTCGTAGGATGCGACCGTCCAATTCGAATTATCGTAGAGCACAACCCGTCGCGTGTGGAAATCCATACGCCGCGCGACAAAATCAGCTCTCACGTGCTCGTAGCGCCCATACGGGTAGGGGTGCCCGGGACGGGCGCGGTCATGATCGGCATCCCAGTTGGAATGGGGATTGTGAGGATTGTCCCAGCCTTTGTGATTTCCGTTGTCATGCCGATCACCCCGATCGTCCCCGTGCTTTTCGTCGCCTTTGTGTTTTCCGTTGTCGTGCTTATCGCCCTTGTCGTGGTGGTCGTCGCGATCCTGAGGTGGTGCCGCGATGGCCAGCGTTCCGGTCAACGCCATAAACAGAGTTGCAGCCATGATTTTGCGCATTCGTCTTCTCTCCTGAAAATGCGTTGCCGGCGGACGTTTCCTGGTGCCCCCGTCTAATCCGCGTCAGTCCGGCATTCCGCAAGCGGGTAGGTGCCTGATCCCATTATCGTTCCTAGAAGGATGCCCTTTCCAGAACCAAGAACTATGCGTTTCGCCCTAGGCACGACCCCGCGTGGTCACACATCTCGCAGGCGGCCAGTACCGATTGCAGCGTTTTCTGTGCTGGTGTGCGACTCATTAGGCTTTATAATCCCGACGACCCGGAGGTCACTTTGCTGAAACGATTCTTGTATGTTGCCCTGCTCGCCGCGATTGGCGTTGGGGTACCGAACGTGTCCCGCGCGAAGCAGGCGGCTCCAGAAAAAACTGCTCAGGAGAAAGAGCAAGTCCTGTGGCAAAAGCTCGAGGCCACGATCAGCGATGCGGATCACCACCTCGACGGCGTTCTCGCGGTGGCCGTTCTCGATCTTTCCACTGGACAAAAGTATTTGCTTCACGCTGATGAAGTTCTCCCTACGGCCAGTTCAATCAAGATTGCCATTCTTGCTGAGTTTTATCGTCAGGTGCAGCAGGGCAAACTCAAGTTCACCGAACTTTATACTCTGCAGCAGGTAGACCTGGTGGGCGGCAGCGGTATCGCCGAAGCGCTCACTCCGGGCATCACACGGCTAACTCTCCGCGATGTTGCGGTGCTCATGATTTCTGTCAGCGATAACTCCGCCACGAACATCATCATTGACCGCATCGGCATGAAGAATGTGAACGCACTGCTGGATTCGCTTGGCCTGACGCACACGCGTTTGCGCCGTAAGATGATGGATTTGAAAGCCGCTGGCGAAGGCCGCGAAAACGTCGCCACGCCGCGTGAGCTGATGACATTGCTGGAGGACCTCTACCGCGGAAAAGTTCTGAACAAAGCGCTGACCGAAGATTATTTCAAACTACTCAGCATTCACAAGGAGAGCTACATTCCGCGGGAATTGCCGGAGGATCTTAAGGTAGCCAACAAACCCGGGGAACTGGAAGGCGTGCGCACCGATTCCGGAATCGTGTTCACGGGCAACCGGCCGTATGTGATCAGCGTGATGACGACCTATCTCCGCCACGAAAAAGACGGAGGGGACGCGATCGCTCGAATCTCGACGGCGGCCTATCAAATGTTCGACCGTCTCAGCCGGGCATCCGAATATGGCCGCGTGATCTCGCTGCACGACAGCAGCGTACCTTGAAGTGGATTACGGCGTCACGATGTCTTTGAGTTTCGGCTTGACCTGGACAATGGATAGGCTTGCGGCATCCCAGCCGCCGCCGAGCGCCTTGATGAGGAGTACGCTGGTCACCAACCGCTGGCCGTGAATCGTGGCGAGTTCCTGCTCGTTATTCAGTAGATTTTGTTGCGCGTTTACAACGTCCAGATAACTCACGAGCCCGCCGGTATAGCGGCTTGTGGCGATGTCCAGGGTGCGTCGCGCCGCATCAACCGTGAGCTGCTGCGACTGCCTGGCCTGATCGAGAACGGTTAGACCGGTAACATCGTCCTGCACTTCGCGAAACGCGTTCAACACCGTGCCGCGATAGGAAGCCACGCTCGCGTCGTAGCCTGCTTTTGCGAATTGCATCTGCGCGCGCCGGGAGCCGCCCGAGAAGATGCTCTCCGCCACATTCGCGCCGACAGCCCAGAAAGTGCTCTGCACATTCATCAGTTTAGCTATATCGGCGGCTTGCCACCCGCCATTGGCAAAAAGATTCAGCGACGGATAGTACGCGGCTTTGGCAATTCCGATTTGAGCGTTGGCCACGACCATCTGCCGTTCGGCCTCCGCGATATCCGGCCTGCGCTCCAACAAATCCGAGGGCAACCCCGCGTCCAGCGGAGGCACCTCAGCGTTCAGTTCTTTGCTTGCAAGGTGAAAATCCGGCGCGGGTTTTCCGACCAGAACGGCGATGGCATCTTCAAATTGCTTTCTCTGTTGTTGCAGCAAGATTGCTTGCGTGCGCGTGCTATTCAGCAGCGTCTCTTCTTGCGCGACGTCCAGCCCGGAGGCCACGCCGCCTTTGTGCCGCGAATCCACCAATTGGAGCGCTTTTTCCAGCGATTCCACCGTGCGCTTCAGGATTCCCAACTCGGTATCCAGCTGCCGCAAAGTGAAATAATCGCCCGCAAGCTCCGCGGTAATTACCAGACGAACATTTTCGAGGTCCGCTGCGTTGGCCTGATAGGATGCTTGCGCCGCTTCGATGCTCCGCCTGCGCTGCCCGAACAAATCCACTTCGTATCCGACGATGAACGGCAGCGAGAAACTGTTTTGGGTTACAGCGGAAGTCACCGGGACCGAGTTTCCGGACGGGCGATTTCCGGAAAGGCGCAGTCGTTGGGCTTGCGGGGTACTGGAGAGTGTGGGGAATTGCGTTGCGACTTGCAGTGCCGCGGAGGCCCGCGCCTGCTCCAGTTGCGCCACGGAAACTTTTATCGTCTGATTGGCGTCGAGCGCTTGCTTTTCCAGTGCGCTCAGCTCGTCATCGTGGAAAACCCTCCACCATTCGCCCTTGGCTGCTCCGTCTTTCGGCGCACTTTCGCGCCACGGCTCTGAAACATCCCATTTTGCGGGCACCGGCGCCGAAACGCGCTGATATTTTGGCCCGACCGTGCAGCCGCCGATAAGGACACAAACGGCCAGCCCGATCAGGGCTCGGAATTGCCTGGCACGCTCCATTATTGTTTCTTGGCCCCGGGCGCGGGGCTCGGCTGCGCAGCAGGCTGGCCCGGAGGGTTGTTCATTGCAATTTCTTTGACATGCACTTCCTGTCCATCATCAAGGGAATCGGCGGGATTCAGTACGATCCAATCGCCGGCTTCAATACCCTGCAAGACTTCGAGAGTGGTGCCATAGTCGCGGCCGATCGTGAGGGGCCGGAGGTGCATGCGATGATTTGCATCCACAACGACAGCGCGAAGCCCTTCGGAACGAAATAACAATGCGTTGACTGGAACGGTGAGACGGGCTCCGGTCACCTTCACTTGCAGGTGCGTCTGCGCGTAGCCGCCGGGGAGCAAGGCGCTGTTGTGATTGGGGACATCCACTTCGGTGAGCAGAGTTCGCGTTCCGGTGTCAATGGATTCGGCCGTGCGCGCCACTTTGCCTTGGAATTTCTGGCCTGGATACTGGGCGAGCTCCAAATAGGCGCCAAGCCCTGCGCGAATGGAGGGCGCGTAAGCTTCGGGTACGCTTACAAAGGCGCGAATGGGATCCGTCTGCGCGAGGGAGAAGAGTTGCTGCGATGTTCCGCCATTGCCCGCGTTGATTAATGTGCCGGTGTCCACGTTGCGCCGCGTGATGACTCCACTAAAAGGAGCGTAAATGTGCTTGAAGGATTCGAGCTCTTCGAGCCGGCGCACGTTTGCTTCCGCGGATCTGACGTTAGCGAGTTTGGCTTCCATATCTCCGACGGCGTTGTCGACTTCCTGCTTGGAGACCCCATCCGTCTTGATGAGTTCCTGGTAGCGCGCCGCGGTAATTTTGGAAAGATTCGCGTTCGCCTGCGTTGTATTCAATTCGGCGCGCGCCTGCGACAACTGCTGATCCACTTCCGGCGTGTCAATGTCCGCAAGCAATTCACCCTGGCGAACGCGGCTACCAATGTCGTGATACCACTTTTTCAGATAACCATTGGTTCGCGCATAGATGGGCGACTCGACATAGGCCTGCATGGAACCGGGAAGGACGAGGTCCTCCTCCGCGGATTCCACGGTGGCATGAATCACCGCCACGGTAGGAATCGCCAGTGTTTCTGTTTCCTTTGCCAGCGCTTGATACTGCGTGCGTCGCTGGAATAGCGTTATCGCTCCCAGAACAACCAGCACAAGCACCACGACAAAAAGAATCGTGAAGACGCGGCTGCCCTTCGCGCGAGGCCGCTCTTGATATTCAGGCTCCATTTGAGTTCCGTCTTCCATAATTACCCAATCTCCGCTTTCGGTTCCAAACAGTAAGATATCAAATCGTTGCCGGCACGGGTGAACCAGCTTGGCCCGCCCGCCGGGCCCTTCGTCCGTGAATCATCGAGAAAACGCAGGGCACGAAGAATAGCGTTGCAAAGGTGGCAAAGACCAGCCCGCCAATCACGGCGCGGCCCAGGGGAGCATTTTGTTCGCCGCCTTCGCCAAGGCCTATGGCCATGGGCACCATGCCGATGATCATCGCTAGCGCGGTCATGAGCACCGGCCGGATGCGCACGAAGCCAGCTTCGATTGCGGCATCGCGGGCGCTCTTGCCTTCGTCCATTTGTTCCCGCGCGAATGAAACCATCAAGATACTGTTCGCCGTGGCCACGCCCATGCACATGATCGCGCCGGTCAGCGAAGGCACGTTGAGCGTGGTGCGTGTCAGCAACAGAGTCCAGCAAATGCCGGCAAGCGCGCCAGGCAGCGCGGTAATAATAATGAAAGGATCCAGCCAGGACTGAAAATTCACCACGATCAGAAGATAAGCAAGCACGATCGCGCCAAGCAGGCCGAAGCCAAGTCCTTCGAAGGAACTCTTCATGGTCTGGACCTGGCCGCGAACTACAATGTGACTGCCTTTTGGCAAATCCTTCTCAATGGCGTGGACTTGCTTCTCCACCTCATCCGCCACGCCGCCAAGATCGCGGCCGTCTACCGACGCGTACACATTGATCATCGGCTGAGTGGTGTAATGCGAGATTTCCGCTGGTCGCGAAGTATTGTGAGTCTGCACGAGATTCCCTAGAATTTGCGGCCTAGCGCCGGCTGTACTCCCGCTGATGGGAGTGTTCATCAGGGCCTGGTAAGTGTTCACGCGATACTGCGGTTCTTGCACGGCGACGCTGTACTCCACGCCATTCTTGGGATCCAGCCAAAACGCGGGACTGGTTTGAAAACTGGAGCTGAGCGAAACGAGAACGTTTTGCGCGATGTCGCGGGATTGCATGCCCATGGATTGTGCGCGCGCACGGTCGATCTCCATGAAGAGCGTCGGGTTGTCAAAAGCCTGCTGGACGTGAACGTCCACTGCGCCTGGAATGTGACGGAACCCGTTGGCAAGTTTTTCCCCCGCCAAATAATTCCCCCGCTGGTTCATGCCGGTGACTTGCACGTCGATAGGCGCGGGAGTGCCGAAATTCAAAATCTGCGTCACGATGTCCGCCGGCTGAAAAAAGAACTGCACGCCAGGAAAACGCTGCGGCAGCTTTTCGCGTAGTTCGTTGATGTACGCACCTGTAGGCTTGCCGCGCTCTTCTTTCAATTGGACAAGAATTTCCGCGTCGGAGGTGCCAATCGTGCCCGCGTTGCTGTAGCTGAGGTTGATGCCGCTATATGGGAGGCCAATGTTGTCGAGGATGGTGGTGAGTTCGGGCTTTGGAATCGTTTCCCGAATGACGGTATTCACCTGGTCGGCGAGCCGCGAAGTTTCCTCAATGCGCAGTCCCGTGCGTGCGCGCATGTGCAAACGGATCTGGCCGGCATCCACTTTTGGAAAGAAGTCCCGGCCGAGCACGCCCACGAGCAGGACGGAAAAAACGCAGAATCCGAGAAAGCAAGCGGAGAAAATCAACGGCGAATGGAGAGCTGCGCGCAGCGCCCCGCGGTAGCCTTCCCTGAACTTTTCAAAACTGCGTTCAAATCCCTGCTGATAGCGCCGGAAAAAGCCCATCTTTTCCCCGATGTGCTCTTCGGCGTGGTATTCGTCTTCCGAACTCAAGAGATACATTGCCAAAGTTGGAACGATCGTCCTCGACCACATATAGGAAGCCAGCATGGCGAAGCTCACGGCTTCCGCCAGGGGAACGAACAGGAACTTGGCTACGCCGGACAGGAAAAACATGGGAATGAAGACGATGCAAATGCAAAGTGTGGAAACAAAAGCAGGAACGGCAATCTGCTGTGCGCCGTCGAGAATCGCTTGGACGGTTTCCTTGCCCATGGCCAGGTTGCGATTGATGTTCTCAATTTCGACGGTGGCATCGTCCACCAGGATGCCGACGGCGAGCGCCAGGCCGCCCAGAGTCATGATGTTCAGCGTCTCGCCCAGCGCGCTAAGGCACAGAACGCTGACGAGAATCGAAAGCGGAATGGAGATCGCAATGATCAGCGTGCTTTTCCAGTTGCCGAGGAAAAGCAAAATCATGATCGCGGTGAGGCACGCCGCAATGATGGCTTCGCGCAGCACGCCCTGAATGGAAGCTCGGACATAAAGCGACTGGTCGAAGAAAGTGGAAACGTGAATGCCTTCGGGCAGCGAACTCTTGCTGTATTCCAGCATCAGCTTGACGCGGTCCACGATGTCGAGGGTCGAGGCGCTGCCCGTTTTGTAGATGCTCATGAGCACGCCGCGCTGACCGTTGGCGAGCACGACGTTGGTCTGCGGAGAGAAGCCATCGCGGACGTGGGCGACATCCTTCATGTAGATCGTCGCGCCATTGATAGTCTTAACCGGCAGGTCGTTGAGTTCCTGTACGGTTTGCGGGCTCCCGTTCATTTCCACGGTGTATTCGAGCGGCCCAAGTTTTGCGGTGCCCGCCGGAAGGATCAAGTTTTGCGCATTCACGGCGTTGACAATGTCAACGGCGGAGAGCCCTTTAGATTGCAGCGAGGTCGAATCGATATCCACGCTAACCACTCGCTGCTTGCCCCCGTAAGGGAACGGCGTGGCAGCACCGGGAATCGTGGCCAGCTGTGTGCGGATAAAATTATTCGCGAAATCGAAAAGCTGCTGCTCGCTGAGGGTATCGCTGGTCAGGCCAATCTGGATAACCGGCACGGTCGAAGCCGAATAGATGATCACCAGTGGCGGCGTCGTTCCGGGAGGTAGAAATCGTAAAAATGTCTGTGAAATTGCAGCCGTCTGCGCGAGTGCCGTCTGAATGTTCGCGCCCGGCTGAAAGTATATCTTGATGACCGCAATGCCGGGAAGCGACTGTGATTCGATGTGCTCCACGTCGTTGACCAGCGTGGTTATGCCGCGTTCGACGTTGGAGGTGATGCGCTGTTCCATCTCCTGAGGCTGAAGGCCGTTGTACGTCCAGACCAGCGAGATGACTGGGATATTGATGTTGGGAAAAATGTCGACAGGCGTGCGCATCAGCACGACGGGCGTCAGCAAAATAATAGCGAGCGCCATCACCACAAACGTGTATGGCCTGCGCAGCGCTAGTCGGACAATCCACATAAATTCTTAGTTCTTCCCCAGAACCCGTTGAACATCCCGGCAGCTACCGGGATGACCGCTCAATACCGATTCAACTTAGATTCCCCAGAGCAATTGTTTGGGTACGGCCCACATCGGTGCGCAGTCTTTTAGGGCGCCTATCGTCTTCCTGCCGATGCTTCCCAGAGCGTACGGAGAGAAATACATCCGGCCGAAACAAAACGTCGTTCCCAATAAGTCTAGCGCCATGTGGTAGTTAGCAACGTCGAAGGGCGACACTTCCTGATTTCCATACCCATTCGATGCCGACATTCTGACACAAGGCACAAAAGGAGTTCCATCCAAAATGGACGGCGATCGCGGCCGAAGGAAAAAGGCCCGAATGGAGAAGCGCGCGGTGGTGCTGGCGCTATTTGTGGGTCATGGTAAAGACGCCGTCCCAGCCGGACGGCGGTTCGTCGAAGAGATAATCCTGGCAGCGCTTCCAGTAGGTTCGTGACGGTCCATCGTCGGGCCATTTATCGAGGATTGTTTGGAAAGATTTCTGCGCGTCTTCCCAGCGTCGCTTGCGATAGAGCTCATGCGCTGCTTTGAAAAGGTCGAGGCGGGTTCGTACCTCATCCGGGGCGCCGTAGACAGAGTTCTCGGCAACGCGGCCTATGAGTTCGTAAATGGTGACCGGTTGGAGCTTGCCTTTAACGCGAATGAGATCGAGTTCCCGAAAAAGAAAGCCCTCGTCTTTGGCGGCAGAATGAGTGGTTTCGTTCACCAGAATGTGCGTGCCGTAGTCTTTGTTCAGTCCTTCCAGCCGCGATGAGAGATTCACTGTGTCGCCCAGTGCGGTGTACCCATAGCGCAGGGCGGAGCCCATGTTGCCGACGCTGGCGACGCCGGTGTTCAGGCCAATGCCAATGTCCAGGTGCGGCTTGCCTTCGGCCTCCCATTTCTTCTGCATCTCGCGCACACGTTCCATCATTTTCAGCGCGGTATTGCAGCCTTTGCCCGCATGGCCGGGTTCTTCGAATGGCGCGCCCCAGAAGGCCATCACCGCGTCGCCGATATATTTGTCGAGTGTGCCGTAGTGTTCGAAGACAAGGCCGGTCATATCAGAAAGATACTGGTTGAGAAAAAGTGCCAGATCCTGCGCGTCAAGCTTTTCAGAAATGGTGGTAAAGCCGCGGATGTCGCTGAACATCACGGTGATGTCCGTTTTTTTTGGTTCGACGAGCTGCGGATTCACCAGTAGCCGGCGAATCACTTCCGGGCTGAGATATTGCCCGAACGCGGAGCGCACGCGGCGCTTTTCTTTTTCCTCGAACAGCGAGCGATACAGGGAGACGAGGAGAACATTTGTGGAAAGTGTGAGCGCGGGGACAATCAGATTCAACCACCATCCGTGCAGGAACGCCCAGAAATTAATCGCGATCATGGGCAGAACTAATGCCACGCCGAACCACATCCATCGTGGCGAAACCAGGGCCATCCAGATCCCCAGAGGAATGCCAAAAAAGAGAATCAACAAGCCGTCCGCAAGAGCCTGACGAAAGCCATGTTTGAGGAATCGCTGATTCAGGATGTTGTCAATCACGTTGGCGTGAATCTCCACGCCGGGGTAGTCCGTGCCGCCGTAGGGAGTGCCGCGGAGATCGCCGATGCCAGTGGCGGTAGCGCCGATCAAAATAATCTTTCCCTGAAAGGCGTCAGGGGCAAATTTTTTCTGAAGCACATCCACGATGGAATAGTGCGTGAAGGTACTCGCGGGCCCCTGATAGTTGATCATCATCTGGCCGCGGCCGTCGGGATGTATCAGCAGAGCCTGGCCAAATCGAATTTCCACGATCCCCTGAGGGCCGTAGACCAAATTCATGTCCTGCGCTTCAGGACCCATAAAAGCGCGCGCGGTCATTAAATCGAGTGAAGAGTAGATGTCCCATTCGTCTGGGTTTTTCGAACGGCCGTAGGGGATAACCAGCGTGGCCCGGCGCACGATGCCATCCGCATCTGGTGGTGCGTTGAAGAAACCGGTCCAGGAAAAATCGCCGTTTAGTGCGGAAGTCAATTGATCGAGATTGGCTTCGGCACCTTGAGGCAGAAGTCCCGCAATCGAGAAGGCGTCAAGCATTCCGACCTTTTCCTGTTTCTGAGTGGCGGCATGGAGGGGATGAGCCGGCGGATACGCAAAAAAAGCAATCTGATTGGCGTATGTATCGAGTGTGGAGGCCTCGATGCCACGGAGGTCAGCATCCGTAAACAAGAAGTAATTGCCGAGAACGACCGGGCCAAAGCGCTGGATAGAAGCTGCGAACTGTTTGTCAGCGTCATAGGAAGCGGCGAGGCGCTGAACTTCGGCGGAGAGCTTCGGGTCGACAGGCTCGCCTCTCTTCTTGCGCGCTTCCAATTCGGCCCAGAGCGCGCGGATGGGTGCTGCGGATTGATCGGGTTTGCTGAAAGTGATGTCGAAGCCCACAACTTTGGCGCCGCTGTCGTGCAGAACGTCCAGGGTCTGCGCGAAATTCGACCGCGAAAAGGGCCAGCGACCCAGGACTTCCTGCGCACGCTGGTCGATGTCTATGACGACGATTCTGGAGTCCGGATGCGAAAAACGCTGTGGCCGATACCGAAAACGCGTGTCCAGAGTGGCCAGTTCCAGGCGCTGCACAAATTCGAAGATGGGTGTGGGCCTTTCGCCCACAAAGGTGAAGACATACAAAAGTAGCGCGAAGAAAGTAATGGAGAGACTGAGGAGAAACGAGACGCGGTGACGCCACCAGGACTGTACAAGTTCGTAGAGGCCGAAAACGCCCCGCCGCTGCCAAAAGCCTTCTGACGGAGCCGCCATCGCGTTTCGAATGCTACTCGCGGAAAATAAAATTCAGCCGGACGCCGGAGACTTCGATGAGATCGCCGTCGTTGAGGCGCACCGGGCCGGCGATGGGAGTGCCGTTGACGGTAGGCACCTTGTCGCCGGGGCCGAGGTAGAAGCCGTCGTCGCGTTGATTGATCTGCGCGGCCATCTGCGGTTTGAACCAACCCTTGAGCCGCACCGTGGCCATTGCGGATTTTCCTACGACCGTAAGTTTGTTCGTCAGAACATATTCTTTCTGGTCCGTTCTGCCATTGAGAACGACGAGCGTGGGAACCTTCATGCGCGAGGAAGCAAACTGCATGGACTCGCCACTCGCGGCGGCCTGCTGCAGCATCTGACGCCGTTCCTTGGTATCAAGCACCATAGTTTCGTCGATACGCGGCGCTGCGGTTTTGCGCCCGGTGTCCCAGGCCAGCGGTGCGTCGCCGCTGGTATCAACCTTGATCTTGTGCTTGCCGATGTGAACATTGTCGCCGTCGTGCAAAGTAGCGCGCTCGACGCGCAGATCGTTCACAAATGTTCCGTTGAGGCTGTCGAGGTCTTCAATGACCATGCGGTTGGCCTCGTAGTAGATCTTCGCGTGATAGTTGGACACCGCAAGGTTGTCCACCGGCAAATCGTTGTCCGGCGCGCGGCCGATTGTTATCGGCCGGCTGCCCACCGGAACTTCTTTCACGATTTTATTTTCAAACATGAGGCTGAGCTTCGGCATCTCAATTTCCTCCAACGTTGCCATTTGTACTTAGACTTTTGGGCGCCCCGCGGCGCAACCACCAAAACCATCCCTTGGAATCTTTTTCAAGACGCACAGTCACCACTGTAATGTTGTCGGGACCGCCGCGTTCATTGGCCATGGCGATCAACTTTTCCGCTGCGCGGATGGGGTCGTTCTCCGACTGCAGAGTTCCCGCGATCTCAGGCTCGGTCACCACGCGCGTCAATCCATCAGAGCAGAGCAGCAAAACATCGCGGGGAAATAGCGTATGTTCCTCCGCGTCCACTTCGATTTCCGCTTGCGCTCCCAGGGCGCGCAACAAAACGCTCTGCATATCGCTTTCTTCCGCTTCCGCGGCGGTCAGAATGCCGCGGCGCACTTGTTCCGCGACGAGCGAATGATCCCGCGTGAGCTGCAATAAGCTCCCGCCACGCAACAAATACGCGCGGCTGTCACCCACATGAGCAATGCTGAGCCTTGAGCCAGCGATCCACACTGCGGTCAGAGTCGCGCCCATGCCGTGCTGTTCGGGGTGCTCCTCGGCGGACTTGAAAATATTTCTGTTAGCCAGATGGACGGCGGTCGAAAGGCGTTTTGTTTGCGCACTCCAATTGGGTTGCACCGCGCCGACGACCCGGGCCGCAGGATTGGTCTCGAAGTCCATACAGTGTTTTACGACCGTCTCAACGGCCAGTGCGCTCGCGATTTCGCCGTGCGCTTCGCCTCCCATGCCGTCGGAAAGCACAAAGAGGTTTAGCGGCTCAACGATCTTGTAGCAATCCTCGTTGTTTGAACGCACGCGACCCATATCGGTCACGCCGCCACTCACGATTCGCACACGAACTCCCCTTACCGCCCTGAGACTACACCCGTACCCACACGTGCATCTGGCAACTCTGCTCCCACGCTAACAGAGCACCAAGGCCCGCGAAAGACTGTGAACCCTACTGATTACTCGCTCTTTCGCTACATCGGAGCAGGGAAGTGGCGCGTCCTCTTTGACTTATGGGCGATTGCGAACACGCGTGAGTGTACACATTGCGTGCCTCGGGTAAGGGCTTCCGCTATACTCTCGGTCTGCCCGGAGCGCCCTGCCTCTGCGGCCCGCCGACTCTTTTCTATGGCTGGAACCAAAAAATCGAAGCCGAAACGCGCCCGGCGGGCTCGAAGCAAGCCGTTGAGCGCATCGAAAGCCACGTTTGAACTCGAAGAACTCAATCGCGTGGGGATTGCGCTATCTGAAACGCGAGACGTCGACCGCTTGCTCGATCTCATCCTGAAGAAAGCCAAGGAAATCACTTCGGCCGATGCTGGTTCTCTCTACCTGGTCGAAAATGGAGGAGCCTCAGCGGAGGGAGGATTGCGACCTCCGCTTCTGCGGTTTAAGTTGACGCAAAACGACAGCGCACAATTTCCCTTTGTCGAGCACACTCTTCCGCTATCCGAAGATTCCATGGCCGGGTATTGCGCGCTACACGGCGAAGTGATCGAGCTGGCTGATGCTTATCGCATACCGAAGGCGCGGCCTTTCCATTTCAATGCCTCGTTCGACGAACAGGCCGGTTATCGCACGCGTTCGCTGATTACCCTCCCGATGAAGAACGGAAAGGGTGAAGTCCTCGGCGTGTTGCAACTGATCAATTGCAAGCGCAACGCGAAGGCGCTGCTCACCAATCCCGCTGCAGTGCGGCGCTGGGTACGTCCGTTTCCGGAGCGGGCGGTGCGCTTGGGATTGTCGCTGGCTTCGCAAGCGGCAGTGGCCTATGAGAATTCCAGGTTGTACCGGGACATCGAGAATCTTTTCCATGGATTCGTGAATGCCGCAGTAAAAGCCATCGAGCAACGGGATCCCACCACGTCAGGCCATTCACAACGCGTTTGCGAAATGACTGTGGCGCTGGCTGAGGCGGTGGACCGCGAGCCGCGCGGTCCGTACGGCGATCTACGTTTTTCGCGGGAACAGATGAGGGAACTGCGCTACGCCGCGCTGTTGCATGATTTCGGCAAAGTGGGCGTGCGCGAAGAAGTGCTGGTGAAAGCCAAGAAACTTTATCCCCTGCAGTTTGTGCGTGTGCTGGACCGTTTCGATTACATCCGCCGCGACATTGAAGCGCGCGTCGCACAACAGAAAGTAGAAGCGTTGCTTTCGCTTTCCCGAAAGCCAGCTGCGGAGCGTTTGCGCGTTCTCGATGAAGAAGCACGCCGGTTGATCAGTGAATTGGACCGTTTCGCGGAATTCATCGCCAAAGCCAATGAGCCGACGCTTCTCCCTTCCGGCGACTTCGAATTGTTGACCCAGATTGCGCAAAAGACATATCGCGACCCGAACGGGACCGAGCGTCCGTATCTTTCCTCTGAGGAAGTGCGCTTCCTCTCAATTCCCCGTGGCAGCCTGGACGACGGCGAGCGCCGCCAAATCGAATCGCACGTGGTCAATAGCTTCAATTTTCTGGCGCAGATTCCTTGGACGCCGGAATTTCGTGCCATCCCGGAGATTGCCCGCGCCCACCATGAAAAACTCAATGGCAAGGGTTATCCCTTTGGGCTGAACTCCGCGCAAATTCCCGTACAAGCCAAAATGATGACCATTTGCGATATTTTCGACGCGCTCTCTGCTTCGGACCGTCCATACAAACGCGCGGTTCCTACTGACCGAGCGTTGGATATTTTGAAGCTTTGCGTGCGCGATGAAGAGATCGATCCCGAACTCTTTCGCGTTTTTATGGATGCCCAGGTTTACCGGCTGGCCGGAAAAACTTCTTAACCTCCGTCGTGATTACTCATTGGCTCTACGCTGAATTGGTGCAATAAGCGTGCGACTGCATCCACTAAACTAAGAGACGGAGTCCTCTCGTGCTGACTTATCTCTTGGGACCGATATTGGCACTGCTGCCGCGAAGGTGGCGCAACTCACTGGGCTTAGGTGCGTCTGTGAATTGGCGCAGGGCGACGGTCCTCAGCGCATTTGGGGAGTCGGCGCTCGCGCTGACCGCCCTGTTGTTTTGGTATTCCTACTACATGAATCTTTTGGTGAGCAATGGCCTGGATTCGGCGCTTGTCGGAAAAATGGGCGGCGCGACGGATCAAGCGATCGGCTTCACCGCCCTGGTGATTTGGGCCACGCATCCGCTGACCTGGCTGATTGCATACACTGGTGTCGAAGGGAGTGTGCGTTTAGTGGGCGCGGCCTTCACCGAGACCAACCTGGGGATTCTCCCACTCTTCCTGCTGGATAAGATTTTCTTGAAGATAACCGGGCGAAGCGAGCAAAGCGCGGCCAAAGCTGCCGGCTACGCGGACGGCAATTTTTCATCCTATGTAGGCGCAATTCGAGATAAGACAGCGGCCACGCGACTTCCGCTGGTTCCCGATGAACTGTTCTTCAGCGGAACCGCGCCGGAGGAAATCCTGGAGATTCGCGCTTGCCGGAAAAAGACGGACTGGAATCCGCCACGCACCGTACATTATCAGGGAGCGTTTTTTCGCCTGGAGGCGAGCTCCGAAGGAGATGCGCCGCGGCCGTATTGCTACACGCTGCGGAAATTGTCGGCGGGAGTGATGGGGCGGACTGTGCTTGTCTATTCGCCGGAGGAAACTCCAGTCTTGGCAAAGCGATGAAGCGCGACCTGTTCCCCTGAACAAGTGCGCATCGCTATCATCCGCATGAGCTTCTCCACTACAATTCTTCACATGCAGATGCCTCGCCCCGGCCGCATGATTTGGTTCGTGTTGCTCATTGCCAGCGTCTTCGCGCCTTACGCTAGTACGCAACAAGCTGCGCCTGCAGCATCCGGAGCGCGGATACTTTTGCTGCCGCGTCGAATCGTTTCGGGTGAGCGTGCCACACTCGCAGTCCTCGATGTGAACGGCCGGCTCACACCCAGCGTTACCGTGAATTTTTCAAACGGGGATCACTTCAAGACCGATGCGACGGGCCGAGCTCGATTTGTGGCGCCCTTGGATCCCGGCGTGATTTTCGCTTCCATTGCCGGACACGCGGGGCGAGTCACTACCGCAATCCTTTCTCCCGCCGAGGCCGCGTCATCTTCGATCGAAGTTTCCTCCGCGCCGCGCGTGGCGTCGTTGACCGATCGCTTCGAAGTATATGGAAAGGGTTTCTGCGGAGATGCCGACGCCAATGACATAAAAATTGCGGGACAACGCGCTATTGTGGTTGCGTCGTCCCCTGTTTCGTTGATGGCGCTTCCTCCCCAGGACCTTGCACCTGGCGCTGCGACCGTGGAAGTTTCCTGCGCTAAAAACCAGTCTGCGCCGTTTTCCATCACCTTTGTCGGCTTGGAACTCGAAGCCAACTCGTCACCATTGAAACCCGGCGAGCATCGTTCCCTCACGGTACGAGTGCGTGGCACGGCCGCGAAGATTGCGCTCGAGGCAAAAAACCTCGCGCCGGACATCGCGGAACTCTCAGGCGGCAATCCCGCCCGGCTATCAAGCAGTGGAGGCGCTGAGAATCTGGCCCGATTTGAAGTGGTTGGGCGGAAAAACGGAAACTTCCTGATCTCGATCCGGCTGTTCCCTTCGCTTGGACCGCCACACTGAACGGCTACGCAGTTTTCTTGGCGCTTACTTCCGGCGGAAAAGGCAGCTCTGCCATTAAGCTCTGCGGAAGAACATCAACCGTGCCATCGCCGAGCATTCCCTCCAGAGTGTTCTGCGCTTTTTCAAAACGCTTATCCGCTTCACCATAGCTCTGCTGAGCGTTTTTCAGGTGAGTGCCCAGCTTTTCAAAAATCTCCGAAAACGTCTTCATTTGTTTTTCCATACCCGACAAGCTGGCAAAGAGGCGCTTGGCATTTTCCTCGATTTGCATCCCGCGCATGCCCATGGCGATCACGCAGAGATGCGCGTAAAGAGTATTCGGCGAGACGGCGATGACTCTCTTGTCGCGGCAATAGGCATCAAGCGGCTGGCCCTTGCTGTCAGCCGTCTGCAACAGCTCGCCGTAGACGCTCTCCGAGGGGACGAACATCAGCGCGACATCCAGCGTGCTTTCATCGGGCACGATGTATTTCCTGGTGATAGCGTCGGCGTGGCCCTTCACAGCGACCGCAAACGCCTTGCGCGCTTCTTCGCCCTCGGTGCTGATCCGGCGATACGCATCGAGTGGGAATTTCGAATCGATGGCCATCAATTTCTTGTCGCGGAGCTTGATGACCGCGTCCGCTGCTTCTCCGCTCGAAAAACGGTATTGCATTTCATACTGCGAGGACGGCATCGAATCTTCGAGCAAGCGTTCCAGCGTCACTTCGCCAAGCGAGCCGCGGGACTTGGCTCCGCCCAAAATACCTTCGAGAGTTTGCGCGGTTTGCGACATTTGTTTCCCGGCTTGCTGCACTTCGCCAAGCTGCCGCTGAATCTGGCTAATCTGATCGCGCGTGTTCTTGAGCTCGTCGGCCATCTTCGTCTGCGCGTCGGAAGTCATCTGCCCGGTGATCTGTGCCGAATTCTTGATGGCATCCTGCAAAGCAGGGGCTACGCTGTCGAGCCGTTGCGCAACGCCCTTGGCTATGGTTTCCATTTGACCGGTGCTCGAAGCTTGCGAAATCGCAATCGTTTGCAGATCGCGCCGCAGTTCGTTCATCTGCGATTCAAAAACAGCGCCTTTCTGGCGCCCTTGCGCACTCTGCAGCACCAGCCAGAGCACCAGGACCGCCACAAGAATCACCGCGCCAATCAATACAGCGTTCATTCGCTCTCCAATTCGTTCACGGGAAACGGTCCTCTTACTTTACTCGCAATACAGCAGTTCTGAAAACTCCAGTGGAATAAGCAAAGGGCCCTCCGACCGCGTCGGAAGGCCCTTTGCTGTTCGGAAATGAGGCGGTTGAATTTGCTCTTACCAGCTCATCTTCAGTGCGAACTGGAATTGGCGCGCGTCGTAAGCAGCAGTAGGCTGGCCGGCGCTGCAGGTTATGCCTGCGGATGGATCGCAGACCTGGTTGACGGCCGCGATGTTAGTGCGGTTGAAAAGATTGAAGACGTCGGCGATCAGGTCCAGCTTCATGCGTTCGCCAAGCGGAATGCGCTTGGAAAGACGCATGTCCCATTGGAAGAAGCCGGGTGTGACGAATGCATTGCGGCCGAGATTGCCGATGCAGCCGGCACCGGCCGTGGTGACGCCCGGTATTTTGAAAGTTGACCCGTCATTCGTCAGGCAGACATCCGCCACGGCAAACGTCACGCCCGGGATGAAGGGCGACACGGTAGCGGCCGCGGGCCCTCCGACCGAAGGCCGTGCCTGAGAAGCGCCCAGGTCCAGCCGCGTGTCCTGGCTGGAGATGACATTGAATGGTCGGCCCGAGGCGACCTCGATAATGGGAGAAAATGTGAAATCCGAAACGATATGTTTGAAGAACCCATCTCCGGACTTCGAGCTTCCCGACTGGAACACGGCACTGGTGACCCATCGGTGGCGCTGATCGTTGACGGAATTCGAGCGCTCGAGGAATGGAAAGCGGCTGTCCTGAGGCTCGAGAGTGGATTGCAAGTCCGTCGAATCGTCAATGGAATGCGACCAGGTGTAGCTCGAGAATAATTCAAAGTGATGGGAAAAGCGCTTTGTGAGGTTGAAGGTCAAAGCGTTGTACCAGGAATTGCCGTTTGAGAGTTGGGCGTCCACGCTATTGAAAGCCACCGGTACACCGAAGCCACCGGGATAGCACCTCGGCGCCGTATTTCCGAGTAGCGGAAAGCCCGTCGGGAAACAGGAAGCCTGAGCCGCGCCCACGAGAAAAGGATATGCTACCGCACCCGGCCCAGCGAAAGATGGGTTCGGTCCAGACGGGCGGAAGAAGTTGAAAGCGGCGACGGTCGCCAACGGAGTGTTATTGAGGAAAGCGAGAGGACCGAGGCAGCCAGTCACAGTTCCCAGAACGCCTGGAATTGCCGGGTTAAAGGTGCAGCCATTGGCGCCGGAAGTCGTGACGCTTGGCACTGCGACAGTCACGGGAAGCGAACCGCAGACGGAACTGCCAAACCCGGCCGCGTTGCAGTCCGCGAAATTCACGTCAAGCAACTGAGGATCGGTCGAATTGACGTCCTGAGGGCGGTTCAGATGCAAGCCGCGTGTCCATTGGTAGCCAACGCTGAATTTCCAGGAACCCGCGATTTCGCGCTCGATCGTCACATTGGCCTGTTGCGCGTAGCCGAAAACGAAATTTCTCCCCACCGGTAGCGTGAAGGGCAGAATGGGCAGCGGGAATCCCACATTCAGATAATTCTGATTGGCAAAGAGCGAGCCCGCAGCGAAGGGATCGAAGCGCTGCTCGTCAGGCTTATACCCCAACGTTAGAGAAGTCGGAAACGCCGCATAAATGGAGTTTGCATTGAGGACGCCTTGGAAAATCGATGCACCATTCAAATTGCCGGGGCCGTCCAACCCGTTGCCACAAAATCCTGGGGGCGTCGGTCCACCCGACAAAGGCAGCAAACCGCAAGCGGAGGCTTGGCCGCCTCCGGAAAGCAATTGCGTGGAGCGCCCGCCATCGGCGGTTGCGGAGTCGAAGGCCACGGCCAGCAATGGGTGGTCATAGAATATGCCGTAGCCTGCGCGGATCACCGTCTTGCCGTTGCCCTTGGGATCCCACGCGATGCCGAAACGCGGAGCAACGTTGTTGAAATCGCGCGGAATTCCTTCCGTTACGCCAAGCGCTTTTTCGGCTGCGGCATTGATTCCCGGCAGGGGCGAAAAAAGCGGAGTGATTTCGACATCGTAGCGCACGCCATAGTTGACCGTAAGGTGGCGGTTCAGGCGCCAATTGTCTTGCGCGAAAAAACCAAAGGGAAGATTGTCAAAGGGCTCATTGGAGCTGCCAATTCCCTGGATGTAAGTGATGGGAACGCCGAGGCCATAGGACTGGAGACCCGTCGTGCTGGGAAGACCAGCGGCAATGGAGATTCCGCCGAAATTAGCAACGCCGCCAAAATCCAGTTGAAAGATCTGCTCTTTTGCGGAGCGTAGCTGAATCACGTTCACATCCGCTCCCACCTTGAAGGTGTGCTTACCGCGAACGAGGCTTACGTTATCGGTGAATTCGAATCTCCGTTCGATGCGGTCAACGGGAGAGTAGGGCTCGCGGCCGAAATAGGCGGTGCCAGGAATGTTCACGCCGATCTGATCTCCACCAGGCTCTTGCGAGAAGCCGAAGTGCAGACCCCGGCGTGCGACTTGCATGCGGAATTCGTTCACGGCTGTGTCGCTGACGATAGTGTCATGCTGGAAAGTGAAATCGAGGTCGCGCGACTGATTGTAGCCAGCGCGCGAGCCGGAGTTCTGCCCGAAGACTTGGTTTTGCGACGTAGATGGGAGACCGGTCACGAGCGACGGAGATACGCCGACGCGCAGAAAAGAGTGGTTGTGGTTGTTCCAGAGATGATCGATGCGCGCGGACCACAAGCTGGTCTTTTCCTCGATTGGATAGTTTCCTCGGATGGAATTCAGTGCCACAAAGGAGGCCGGCAGGGGCACGAGGCCCTCGCCGCTCGTGGGGTCACACATCACACTATTGACCTGAACGGTCGCGGGGCAAGCCACCGGGCCGGGAAAGAATGGGGCGGGACCAGTGTAGTTCGGTGGCAGCGGAAATCCGAGCGCCGATGCTATCGGAAAGCTGTTCCCATCGACGTTTTTGTTTATGTCCCCATTGACGGCAACGTTGGACGCTGCCCCTGTGGCTAGAGCTGCAGTCTCGACATTCACGGCTAAGGGATTCGAGCAAGAAGCGCCGCCGCCTGTAACCGTGTTGAGAACTCCCTGGTAAGTCGCCAGCTGGCTAGGTGTCATGCTAAGTGGAATGGGAACGCAGGGAGAGACAACGCCAGTGGTCAACCCAAATTTACCGAGTCCAATGCTGGAAAAACCGGTTTCTTCGCGTTGCGTGTATTCATAGGAAAAGAAAAAGAACGTTTTGTCTTTCTTGACCGGCCCTCCGAAGGCGAGCCCGCTTTGCGTGCGCGTGTAGGCCTGCTTGATGGGATCGAGATTGCCAGTGCTCGGGTCTACCTGACCGGAAAAAGCGTTGCGCGCTTGAAATGCTCTGTTCCTGAAGTACCCAAAGACGTCGCCGTGGAATTCGTTGCTGCCGCCCTTGGTGACGATGTTTACCACGCCGCCCGTGGCCCGGCCATACTCCGCGTTGTAGTTGCTCAGGATGAGCTGGAATTCCTGGACGCCTTCCTGCGAAAGGGTGGAGCGGACACCGTTGATGGTGTTGTCGGTAGCGTCTGCGCCATCCACACTGACCATGTTCCCGCGGGCTCGAGCACCGCCAATGTTCAGTCCGCTGTTGGGAGCGGGGCCGATGGTGGGGGCCATGTCGCGTGTCGTCTGCGAATTAAGGAGCGTAAAATCGAGGAACTTCCTGCCGTTGATGGGAAGATTGACGATTCCGCGCTCCGTGACTGTATTTGAAACTTCCGTCTTGCCAGGATCAATGTTTATGCTTTCCGCCTGCACTTCAACGGACTGTTGCTGTCCCTTGAGCGCCAGCTTGAATTCCCTTGTGACGCTGTCACCCACTGTGAGGACTACGGCATCTTCTTTGTAGGCCTCGAAATTTGGTCCGCCGTCTACTCTTACCTTGTACTGCCCTGGTGGAAGTCCAACTAGGTTGTAACGGCCAGAATCATCTGAAACGGTGGTACGTTCGGCACCGGTGGCCGTGTTGGTTACTGTGATTTTTGCGCCTCGCAAGCCAGCTCCAGAAGGGTCGAGGACAGATCCTTCAAGGGCCGCCGAATTCACGCCTTGTGCATGTGTCATGCCCGCACCGAGCAGCAAACACAAAATCGCCACAATTGTGAGTTGCCACAAAGGTGTCAATTTATGGCCCACCGCTGGGCTCGCCGCCTTCGATTGAACGTATGACCGAGAAACGGCTGACGCACACATAAGCTGTTTGCGTTGCATGACTCCTCCTGTTGTGGCACCGACGGATCTTCCGCTACCCCTAGCGGCGGCGGGCTGTCCCGCCAATTCTTAAAGGAAACAGGTGAAACAATTGAATACACGGCTTTTACTGCAATAACCCGTTGCTTTCAACTTAAAATTTCCCAGCTGTCACGCACTGCAAACCTAGCAAGAGGTGGCAGCATGTTTGGCACCCTGCGAACTGACTTGGCTGCGCCACAGGTGCTAAGGTCCAGAGCAGAATCAACCAAAGGGGAGAGAGAGACAAGAGACAAGGAACGAAACGAAGGCGGAAGACGGGAATGTCGCTTCTTGTCGCCATCCCACTCCGATGGAGAGTCATGGTTATGTGATGGCTACAAATATGGGAGAAGCGCTGGAGGAACGGAATTGGGAGATTACAGCTGGAGATGACGCTGCACGAGTTTGCGGAGCTTTTCGCGGTCTTCGTCGCGCATGTGGACGAATTCGACGCCGCTGCCGTCCGGCCCGATATTGCGGACCACGGCAGTGAAATTGATCTTGCGGAGACCGGCGCGGACTTCGAGCTTGATCGAGTCGCCGATGGTCAGCTTCCTCGGGGATTCCAGATATGCGCCGCCGAGGCTGATTGTTTTAACGCGCGCTAGACCGGCAGGAGCACCTTCGATCTGAGCGCGAAGCGGCGATTCCAGCGGCACGCGCACGTAACGCCGGGGCACAACATAGCCACCGCCTGCTGGAGCTGTGGATTCATAGGCCGCGCGCCCGCGTGCCGAAGACGGCCTGTTTTCGATGAACGCCAGCGCGTCTTCTGCAGCAGCACGCAATCCAGAGGGTTCCGAATAAGCCAAGCCTTCGCGGCTTTCCGCCAGAGTTCGAAGAAGTTCAGCTGCTTCGGAGGCCCGCAGGCGTCCGAGCGCTTCGATGGCCTTGATGCGAACAAACTGATCGCGCAAAACTTCGTGTTCACCCGCGGCGATTTCCATGAGTTGCGGAACTGCCGTGGTTTCCTGTGCGAGGCCGAGCTGGTCAATCATCATCGGGACGACCAACGGGTGCGCGTCCGCGAGGATGGCCGAAAAGACAAACGCGGTGCTCAGCGCCGATGCGGAATTGTTCGGACGCGAAAGTTCGCTGACCGCCAAGTCTTGAAGATTCCATTCCCAGCTGGCCATCGCGCGCGCAAGGCCGCGCAGCAGCCGCTCTGGGTCGGCAGCAGCTAGCAACTTGATTGCTGCGGTTACGCGCTGACGGCGCGCTTCGTAAAGCCGTGTTTCAAGAAGATTCAAAACCGGCACGCCAATCGTTCGTAGCAGCCGCGCCATGGCTTGCACCATTTCCGCGCCGCGCGGTTCCGTGAGCAGCAAAGTCATGCGATCAAGCAAACGCTCGGGATCGCGCTGTAGCAACCGCGGCAAGACAGGATCCAGCGCTCGGTTAGCCAGAGCCGCGTCCACCAGCAAGAGCCAGCGATCCTGCGCTACCAACCGATTCGCCAGAGCTGCCAGGTGGCCGTGCTCTTTGTCCTGAGGCACGCGCTCCAGACCAATCAAAATCGATTCGAATCCTGAGTAATCGCCGCGATTCACTGCGATGCGGCCTAGTGATTCGACGAAAGCAGCCAGTAGCGCGGCAGTTTCCGGAGCCTTCTCTACGTCCAGAGCTTTCATGGCGCCGCGGCTCAGGTCTTCCGGCAATTGATTGGGCCAGAGTGATTCGATAATGGATGTCAGCTCATTCAATCCCGCGGCAACGGATCGCCGTGCTGAAGGGTCCACATGTTCGATGCGCCGCGCATAATTGAGAGCAATGTTGCGTGCTTCGCGTCGAGGCGCGTCGGCGCCTGCATCCGCGAGCTGCCCGAGCGTGTGGCGCAGCGCTGCAACCGGAACGCACCAGACATCTGGTCCGCGCATGACTGCCGATTTTTCGCGCGGCGGAAGTTCCAGCCAGAATCGGTCGATCAGTTGTTCGCGATGTGTGTCCGTTGCCCAGGTAACCGCGAGCAGCGTGAGATGCTGCGACGAGTGCGGGCCAGAGTATGCGCCGGCTTCGATGATCACATTGCTCAAGCGTTCAAACGTCTGCCTGACCGTCAACGGCGTCAACGACCCGCTGGAAAATTCCGCGCTAAGGAATTCAAAAATAATGTTTTCAGAAAGGCGAAGCAAATACGGTTGCGGCCGTTCGCCTTCGCGAGGTCCGTACTGCGAAACGGAACTGAGCAGCATGCAAACACTGTCGCGGCTGGCTTCTTCCATCGCGCCATGAATCGCGCGCGCCGCTTCTTCCGGCGAAAGTCCACGCGCGCCTTCGAGCGGAGGCGTTAGCCGCGCCAGTAGCCGCAAACTTGCCACCAAATCGTCGAAGTCCGGCGCCTGGATAGGCGCGTCGACCGTTTCGCGCGGAGAATGTCCGCCATAGGCCACCAATGCGGCGATCAGACTCGCCAGCACAGTGTCCACCCTGCGCTCCGTTTGAGTGTTAACGGAAATACCTTCCACGCGGTTCTCCAGAAGTCGCGCCGGCCACCAGGCGTTTCCTCCATCCTTCGCCGGCTCTTCTGATCTTAGCAACGATGTCTTCAGCAATCTTGTGAGCGTGTCCAGTTCGCCTACATGAAATTTTTTGGAGAAACTTAGCGCATGAATTCCAGCGCGCTGCAGATCTCTCGCCAGCGCCTGCATTTCGCCGCGTGAGTCCGGCAGGTGAGTATCGGCAATTCCTGGCGCCACCAATCCGCCGCGTTCCACGCGAATTTCCAGGCCGCCCAGGATTTCGGCGGCGTTGCGGATCGTATCGTACGCACTGTCCAGGCTGTCTAGTCGCCGAGGATGATCTTTTTCGTAGAGACGTTCGGCCCGCATCAGCAGATGCAATGTTCGGAGGGCGCGATTCACTTCGATGGCTTTATGATTCAACGTGCCAGCTGGAACTCCCGTGACCGCATTTGCCAGTGCACGCAACGAGGTCCGCGGCGTGGCGTCCGGATTGGCTTTCGCCGACGCCTCGCGTTTCGCTTCCTGCACCGTTAACGTGGCCTTCACGACCAGTGGAGTCTCCACTTGCATCCTTGCAGCTCGTTCCTGCTGCCCCGAGCGGTAGGTGCCAACCTGGGCCTCGCGACCAACATGCCGCGAGGGCAGGTAGCCCCTACCCATGAAGCAAGCACGCCTCCGGCCCGGACTAATGCCCTATAAGCCCTTTGTATTGAACGAAAGTTATCGAAGGTCCTAGAACCGAATCGGAATCGATGTAACGAAATGTTACAGTTTGGGTACCGATTTGAATAGTTTCTTGAGCGGTAGTTCGAAGGACGTTATTCGATTTGGGGCAGGATAGAGTTACCTATTTCTGGTGCAAGGCCTCATCTATCGGAACGGTGCCGCCTTCGCTTGCTTGGAAGGTCCGCTTCGCTTGCTGGTAGCCGTTCAAGCGTAATGTTACCGTATGCACCCCGGTAGGAATCTGCACGCGCGCTGGTGTGAACTGCCCCGTAGAAGCTCCGTCCACAATGATTTCTGCGCCTCTTGGAATGGAATTCACTTGCGCCCAGGCGACGCTGCTAGCGGATTTTTCATTGAGCGCCACATTGAGCTGCGTCTGAATATTATCCTTGACCTGTATGCCTCCTGCGTAAGGCACATATCCCGCCATCCGCAAGACGAGGTTGTACTGCCCCGGCGCGAGAGGAAGTGTTACCGGTGTCTGCCCAGACTGTTTCGCTCCGTTGATAAACACGTCGGCTCCGGGCGGCTGCGTGCTGATGTAAATGCCTTTTGCCAGCGACTCGAGTTTGATCTTCTGATCTTGCGCGTCGCCTCGTTTTACTTGCAGCGCAGTCTGAACCGATTGATAGCCGTCCTTCTGCACTTCGAGGCCGTAACGCGCTGGAACCAAATCGTTAAAGCTGCAGGGCGTTTCGCATTTGTTTAGAACCTGTCCAGCAGGTCCGCGCAGCAAGGCCGTGGCGCCGATCACGTCGGTTACGACGTGAATCCCTCCGTTACCGGGGGACGGAACTGGATGCGTGCCTTCGCCCGCGTGGCCTGCAGCCACCGGCGTGTCGTCATACTCCAGGTGATCAATTACGCGCACATCCGAAGGCGCGTTGCGCAACAATTTCAGTAGCTCTCCGTGCTCCGTCGGCCGCAGCTTTCCAGCAAGCGTGAGCGTATTTCCCGTGGCCTGAACTCTTACATGGCCATTCAATCCTCTTTCGGAAATAGCCTGTTCAATCCGGCCTTTGTATTCCGCGGCTTTGGGCGTAATCGAACTCTCCGGCTTTTTAGTCACCGGTTTTTCCGCGACGCTTTCCGCAGGTTTGAGCTCTGCCGGTTTTGCCACCGCTCCCGTTACCGTCGCAGGATCTTTCGGCTGCGAAGAAGCCTCAGCCTCGGGTGAATCTGCCGCCGAGTTGTCAGGAGTGGTTACCGAGGCCGCAGGTGGGGCCGCAGGTGGGCGGCTGTCCTTCTTCTGTGCATCATGAAGTTCGCGTGCGGCGTCAAAGACCGGTCTGATCCTGTAGACACCGTAAACGATGACGCCAAGCAGAAGCAGTGCCGCGAGAATGGTGCCGACGATACTCTTCTTTTTCGGAGGTTCCGGTGCGGGCGCAATCGCACCCGTTCTTCGCACCAGCGGAGTCTGGCTTGGACTGGACGCCCGCGCATTCAACGAACGTGCCGCCGCAACAACGCTCTGATCTTCACCCGCGAAGCCATGTCCACCCGGATTTGCGGATACCAAGGTCGCTGACGGCGAACCTCCACTCATAAACATTGTGGTTTGCGGGTTGCCGCTGCCAGGTGCGAGTGTCCGGTAGTTCCGCAGATCTTCCAGCATCTCGCGGCAATTCTGGTAACGTTGATCGGGCTCTTTCGCCAGTGCGCGCATCACCACCGCGCTGATCCCCGGATGAATCGAAGGATTAATCTGCCGCGGCGGGACCGGCTCTTCATTCACGATTTTATAAATCACCGTGGTGATGTTCTGGCCCGGAAATGGTTTTTCCCCTGTCACCATTTCGTACAGCATTACGCCCAGAGAAAAAATGTCGCTGCGGCCGTCAACCGCCCGGCCCTTTACCTGTTCCGGCGACATATAACTTGGAGTACCCATCACATGCGCGGTTTGTTGCACCGTGCCGAATTGCAAAATCTTTGCCGTGCCGAAGTCCGTGACCTTTACCGTATCGTCCGGGGTAAGCATTAGGTTCGCCGGCTTGATGTCCCGGTGGATAACGTTGCGTTCATGCGCGAACTGCAGTGCGCTGCATGTCTGTTCCATGATGCGTAGCGTCCGTGGCAGTGGAAACGCATGCCCGCCGTCGAGCATCGCCTGGAGGCTCTTTCCTTCCACCAATTCCATGGTTATGTAGTACAGGCCATCTTCTTCGCCAGCGTCGAAAACGACCACAATGTTTGGATGCGTCAGCAAACCTGCGGCGCGCGCTTCCGTTTGGAATCGCGTCAGAAGCTCTGGGCGCGAAAGCCCCGTGCCTTCCTCGCTCAGCCGGATGGTTTTGACCGCCACAGTGCGTCCGATCACCGGATCCATGGCCTTGTAAACGACACCCATGGCGCCGCGGCCCAGTTCCCCCACGATTTCGTATCTTCCGGCTTTTGTTACAGTTGGCATCACTCAATCAATCTGTCGCCCAACGGCGGCGGCTCTAGAAACAAACACACATAGCCAAATCGGGTCTCGCCCATCAAGGTTGGAAAGCTAATAACGCTCCCAGTCCTTCTGTCTTCCAATGCCTGTTTTTATCGACGGAAATGCTTCCGCCGACACCCGGGCGCCCTATCTTGACAGTACCCACCGGATTTTCTGTTGGTCAACGCTACTAGGGTACTAGTGTTTCGCACTCGATACGGTATGTAGTACCTCAAATACGCTGCTAAGGCAGGAAATCCACGCTTTTCCAGAGCGAGGCGCAATCGTAAAACACGCCTGCCTCCATGACGCGCTCCGTTTTGCGGATGTTGGAGATGTTTTCAAGTGGATTTGCGCCCAGCACCACCAGATCGGCTCGCTTTCCAGCCTCGATGGTGCCCACCTCTTTATCCACCCGCATGGCGCGCGCCGGAACCAGCGTCGCTGCTTGCAACGCTTCCATCGGCGTGAAGCCTGCTTCCACGTAGAGCTCCATTTCGCGATGCACGCTGTGGCCTGGCACGGTCTGGTCCGTCCCGACAACTATGGGAACTCCTGCGCGGTGGAGTACACCCACCACTTTGAGCAAATCCGCGAACAGGGCATTCCCCAATTCGGCGAATTCCGGGTTGGACCCCACATTCTTGAGTTGCTCCGCAAGCGGAGGAGCAACCTTTGCGACGCCCGGCTCGAAATTGATCAACGGCTTGTTTCCCGTGCGCGACACCATCTCCATAATTGCCATCGTCGGATCGATCACCGTGCCATGCGCTCGCAGAAAGGCAGCTGCCTTTTTTGCTTCAGGAGAATCGGCGTCAAAGCTGCGAAGATTTGCCAGAAGCTCCGCAGGTTTTCTCGCACGGCGAAGAGTTACATAGCCCGGATCCATTACCTCAAAGACGTAGTCGATGTGATTGACTTGGTCGAAGCCGGCGTCCACAGCGTCGTATATGTTCATGCCTTCAGGCACATGGCCGGTTACCGTCATTCCCAGCCGGTGAGCTTCCGCCGCGACAATTACAACATTTTCCTTCTTCACCGAACTGTAGATCTTCATCTGAGCGAAGCCTGCATCGTGGTAACGATTGACCCACTCGCGATCCTCCTGAGGATTGTCTGCGCGTGCGACACCCAGCGCCCTCGGGCCTGTTCCATCCACCACGCCCGCAAGCAATAGTCGCGGTCCTACCCCATTGCCGTTAGCGATGGCATCGCGCGCCGACGTGATGAATTCCAGTTCATTCCCGCAATCACGCACCGTCGTGACGCCCGCGGCGAGATACACCGGACCCCATTCCACTTGTTCGAAATGCGCGTGCATGTCCCATAGTCCCGGCACGATGGTCTTGCCGTGGACGTCAATGCTCCGCGCATTTTTAGGAATTGTTGTCTTCGCACGGGAGCCGGCCGCAATGATTTTTCCGTCTTGAACGAGCACCACACTGTCCGTAATCGCCGGCGCGCCCGTGCCATCAATCAGCGTCGCGCCTTCCAACGCAAGCATCTCGGACCCAGGAGCGCTGCGGAATTTCTTCGAAATCTCCGCCAACGCGGACATTGCATCCGAAGCTGCGCGCTTCACAAATTCTCCCAAAGCAGGCTCATACTCCGGGCGAATCGCTTCGAAGTGGTCGTACTCCCCGTCCACCGTGACAAGCGCGGCGAGATTTTTCTCGCTATCAAGCCACAGCGTTTCGCGGCCCCACGTTAGTCCCGCAATGCTGAAGCGTTCCAGCGCTACCGGCTTTCCATCAATTTGAAATGAATCGCTTCCACGATCCTCAATCGAGAGCGTCCCTGCCGGAAAAGTGGCGAGTGACTTTGGGCGTCCCGCACCGTCCCAATAACGAATCAGCATCATCTGCATGACCGCGGGAGCATAGCCCTCGATAAAAAAGTACTTCGTAGGACGAACGGATTCTTTCGAATCCTTCTCCAGACGAACTCGAATGCCTCCGTTGACCGTCTCGACCGACGCATCGATTGGCGTGCCCCTGGCAACATCTCCTTGGATCGAAAAAAAAGATGGCGTCAAATCTGCCGCAGCCTTCAGTTTCACCGTCAGCGGCACCTTCGTCCCACGATCGGTGAATTCGAACGAGGAAGCCACTTCCACTCCGCTCGCGCTTTGCTGAATGCTGTAGCGTTCCTCCCCGATCGCCTGTTCGAATTTGTGCAATCGAAACTTGCCCTCGAGATTCACGGACTTGTCAGGAACGAGACGTGAATCTAAAGTCCGACGATTGGACCCGGGAGCGGCGCTGGCGAAATTTGCGCTACAAGCGACCAGTGCGACGACAGTTAGTAACCGCGCAGCGCGTGACACAAGGTTCGTTCTCAAAGGCGCTCCTCCTCCATTTCAAGCGTTTCTGGTTCAGTCACTTTATCATGCGCAAAGAATATCCAAGGCCGTTCTACATGATTTAGCGCAGCTTGACCTGCCCCTGCTGATACAATTCCCACGCTCATAGGCATATCGAATGCCAAAATGCTTTCATTGTTCTTCTCCTATTGCGGATGGTGCGGCCTTCTGCTCCTCGTGCGGCCGCCCGGCCTCATCGGTGTCGCAGCTCCCTACGATCGATTCCGATGAACAGCATCCTTCACCTCCGAAGCGTTCACCTGCAACGCCGCGTACCGGTTCCTCTTCGCGCTCGTCGGCTTCGGACCACGGTGGATTTGTCCCCGGCGCCATCCTCGCTAACCGTTTCCGTATCGTGAGTCTCGTAGGACGCGGAGGCATGGGGGAAGTCTACCGCGCCGACGACCTCGAACTTGGCCAAGCAGTGGCATTAAAGTTCCTTCCGAAGGGAATGCTTGGCGATGCAGAAGTACTCGAGCGCTTCCGCGGCGAGGTGCGCAACGCCCGCCAAATTGCTCATCCCAACGTCTGCCGCGTCTACGACATCGGCGAACATGAAGGCCGCACTTTCCTTTCGATGGAGTACGTGGACGGTGAAGACCTGGCCTCGCTGTTGCGGCGCATCGGCCGCTTGCCCGCCGCGAAAGCCAATGAAATCGCACAGCAGATTTGTGCAGGACTTGCTGCCGCGCATTCCCGTCAAATTCTGCATCGCGACCTTAAGCCTTCCAATATTCTCGTTGACGGTCGCGGCCACGCACGCATCACCGACTTCGGTCTGGCAGTCCGAACGAACGAAGACACTAGCGAAACAGCCGGAACCCCCGCGTACATGTCCCCGGAACAATTTCGCGGTGATCTCGTCACTCCGCGCACGGACCTATACGCTCTCGGTCTGGTGCTCTACGAACTTTATACCGGCAAGCGTCCGTTTGAAGGCGCGACCTTTGCCGAGTGCCGGCAACAGCACATGAGGGACATCCCGCCACCCCCTGGAGAAAAAGTCCGCGACTTGGAGGCGGGCGTGGAAGGCGTTATCTTGCGCTGCCTCGAAAAGGATTCCACGAGGAGGCCAGCGTCCGCCGTTGCTGTCTCGGCTGCGCTACCCGGTGGAAATACTTTGGCCGCCGTAATCGCCGCCGGAGGAACCCCTTCACCCGAAATGGTGGCGGCATCCGGCGAAGCAGGAGCACTCTCCAGATCCTCGGCACTCCTGCTTTTCACCACCATGGTTCTTAGCATTGCGGCGACAATCTTTTTTGCAAGCTATGCCAATACCATCAATTTATTTCCTCCCGGCAAGTCGCCTGAATACTTGATTGACCGTGCGCGCGAATTGGCTACCAACCTTGGAGAAGTCCCCGCGCCTGCCGATTACGCCTGGTGGTTCGCCGAGTCGGACGACGCCGACCATGTGTTGAGCCAGATTCCAGCGCCCCAGCGGTTCCGCGAAGTGGCATCCATCTTTCCAAGTATTCTCCGGTTTGGATACCGCCAGAGTCCGCAGCCTCTGCAGAGTCCCTTCTTTCGCAAGATCCTGCGTCTCGAGCCGGCTCCTTACTATTCGGGCGAGATTTCGTTAACCCTCGACACGCAAGGCCGCTTGCTTTATTTTTCCAGGATTCCCGCCGAGAAAAGTGATCCGCCATCCGGCGAGCTCTCGACCGATTGGAATCCGTTCTGGCAGGCCGCAGCGCTCAGTCCTGATCGCCTGACTCCAATTCCTGCGCTCTGGGCCCCGGATGTTGCCTCAGACCGGTCCTTTGCGTGGAAGGGTGAAATGCAAGGTCATGCTTTTGAGGTTCATGCCGCGTCGCGGCAAGGCAAGTCGGTTTTCTTTCAGGTGGTCAGTCCTGATCACGCGTCGGCGCGCATGGCTGGCGTATGGCTACCAGGGGGCTATCGATTCGCGATCGCGATCTTCGGCATTGTTGGAACTGCAGCACTATTGTTTTCCCTCTACTATGCTTATCGCAACCTTCGCTCCGGCCGTGGCGATCGCCGGGGAGCGTTCCGATTCGCTTTGGTGATTTATGTGATCCAATTTCTCTTTCGAATTCTTACTTCCCACCATTTGCTCGATGTCGGCTATGAATGGACATGGCTCACTGTCACGATTGGGCTGGCGGCTGGCGTTCCCTTGACGACAACCGTCTATTATCTTGCGTTGGAGCCTTACATCCGCCGTACCTGGCCGGAAATGCTCGTTTCTTCGACGCGGCTGTTGTCGGGTAGATTCACCGATCCGCTCGTCGGTCGCGATGTCTTCCTGGGGATTCTTCTTGGCGCCCTGCATGCCACGCTATGGCTAGGTTTGGCTGCTTCGCCCTATTTCTTTCCGGTTCGTGGTTTGACGCCGAACTTCTTTCCAACGACTTTGGAAACCTTTCCCGCATTTCTGGGCAATGCATTGCAAACGTTTGTTGATGGCACCATAAATAGCATGGGAGCTCTGTCCGTGATGTTTCTCCTGGGCAAGCTTACGCGCAGGAAGTGGATCGCCGCCGTTGCCGTTGGTCTGCTCTGGGCGATTTTGAACGTCAGCGGTTATAACTATTCGCTGGAAATTACGGTCGCTCTGGTTTCCGGAGCGATTGTGGCCTTTACGCTGGTGCGCTTCGGGTTGCTCGCTACCATTTTCGTGTTTTTCTTGAATGCCGCGGTGCAAGTCATGCCTTTTTCCTTCGACTTCAACCGCTGGTACGCGGCTCGCGGGCTCTTCGTGCTACTTGTGATTTTGGGATTAACCGTTTACGGAATGCGCGTTTCCCTCGGTTCACAGCCGCTACTGGCGCCGGAAAAAGACTGAGTATCCTTTTAGAAATCGTCTAACTTAGGGTCGCCGCACTTCCGTTGCGCGCTCTGGCATAGGCACGTTCGTCTCGCGGATAGGGCGATCGATTTCACCCGGGCGCGCCGGTGCTTCCAGTCCATCCGTCAGCATATATCCTTGCAGCGCGATGCCGTTGCTCCAAACATTTTCTAGCGCGGCGATGTATTCGATCTGCAATTCGTATAGCTTCCGTTGCGCATCCAGAACGCGTGGATAAGCCGCCAGCATCTGTCCATACTTTTCCACCATCAGCCCGTATGCTTTTTTCGAGCGCGGAAGCATCTCTTCCCGATACTCCACCGCCATCAATCGCGCATTTGCATATTGATCGACCGCCGATGCCGCCCGCTCGCGTAGCGTAAGCGCAATGCGATTCTTTTCCTGTGCCGCGCGCTCGATGTCCGCCCGGGCCGCCGCCACATTTCCCTGATTGCGATTGAATAGCGGAATCTCCACCGCCACCTCCGCAATCCCTTCCCAGCCTTTCGCAAACGGCGGGCTCCCGAGTGTCTCGTGGTTGTACTCCATCCCTCCGCGTACCAGCACGTCCGGAACAGTTTCACGCTTCGCTCGTTCGAACGAGCTCTGCGCGCGCTCACTGCCGGCCTCGGCGATTCGCACCGCCGGGCTTTCCTTCGCAATCGCATCCACTGCTTGCTCTTCATTCAACTCCGGCCAACCTTTTTCCAAATCTCCCGCCACTGTCGCTAACTCCATCTCCGGATGGCCGATCACCGCCGCGAGAGATCGCCATTCTTCTCGCAAACTATTTTCCTGCATCCTGGCCGCCATACGCATCCGCTGTGCCTCTACTTCTGCCTCAAGCACTTCGCTCTCATCGGCCTGCCCGGTATTTTTTAATCTCCGTTGCGTCCCCGTGGCATCCTGCGCAATCTTGGCCAAGTCACGTCGTGCCTCCAGCAGTTCCTGCGCCGCCAGCACGCGCAGAAAAGCCATCTTCACTGCCGTTTGCACCCTGATTTTCTGTTCTTCTGCCTCGATCTGAGCCAACTTCACGTCTTTTCCGTACACTTCACGGCTCAACCCCAATTTTCCACCCGTCACCACGGACTGCTGCACGTAAAACCCCTGCTTTCCCCCGCCCCCCGATCCCCCGCGAATTTCGTCGCCCGTGTAAGCCACCGTCGGATTCGGATACAATCCCGCTTGTTGCTGCCGCGCTTTGGCCGCCCGAATTTCCGCCTCTGCCTGCCGCAAAGTTGGATTCGAATCGCTGGCAATCTTCTGCACTTGTTCGAGTGTGACGAGTTCGCCCTTCGCATTCTCCTGAGCTCTCCCCATCCGTGGATATTCCGCTCTCAAGGGAGTGCCTTCCATCTGATGGTGTTGCTTAGGATCAGTCATCTGCATGTCCTGCCCTCTCGCGGTTCCGGCTATTAGCAGAACGCTCGCCATCAGTACCATTCCAAACTTTGCTGTAGCTCGCATGTCGTTTCCCCTTCTTCTCTGCGGCCTCTGTGCTCCCGCTATTCTCAGTGTCCTCTGTGTTAAATCCTTCTCTTCGGTTTTACGATTCATGCTGCTGTTCTGCTTTCCTCGTCATGATTGCGTCATACTCTTTGTCAGCCAGCACCCGCACCATCGTCATCATCCCCATCATTCCCGCGCTCCAATTTTTCGGCAGCCCAGTCGTCTCCGGCTTTTCCACCACTTCATCCATCCCCATTTCTTGAAACGCATCCTGCGGAAAGCCCGGCACGCTTTCTGCATTTGCCGCGACCGGTGAAGGATGCACGTGTTCGAACGGCACGCTCTTTGCCAATGTCGCCATCTGCCCGACGGCTTTTGCTTCCGTTTGGTCCGCCGTTTGAATCTGCCGGTCACGCAGCAGATCCATCATGCTGTTCATCATGTGGTGCGGCAGGTGGCAGTGAATCATCCACGCGCCTGGGTATTTCGCCTCGAACTCCACCACTCGCGCCTGAGCCACCCCCACCAGCACTGTATTCATCGGATACCAGGTGGATTCCGGCGCGCGCCCGCCTTCCGTGCCCGTAATCACAAACTGATGCCCGTGCAAATGCACCGGGTGATGATCCATTCCCAGGTTCAAAATGCGCAGCCGCACCCTGCTCCCCAGCCGCACGATCAGCGGCGTCGTCATCGGTGCCGAAACGCCGTTGAATGTCAGCCAATTGAATTCCATTGATGCCGTGTTTGGAATCGTATTGCTTGGCAGCACCGCCCATTCCTGCAGGATCAGTCCATAATCGTGATCCACCCTCGGGCTGTAATTCTTTTCCGGATGCGCCACGAAAAATCCGATCTGCCCCATCATTTCCTGCATTGCGCTGTGTGCGTGATAGAAAAACGTTCCTTCCTGATGCACCGTGAATTCGTAAACATACTTTTCACCCGGCGCAACCGGCTTCTGGCTGATATACGGCACGCCATCCTGCTCGATAGGAAGTTCCAGGCCATGCCAGTGCATGGAAGTGGATTCCGGCAAGCGGTTCTCGAACACCACGCGTACGCGATCGCCCTGCTGCACCTGAATCGTCGGCCCGGGGCAGCTCCCGTTGTACCCCCATGCATCAATCGTCTTGAACGGCGCAATCTTTCTCTTCACTGGCTCGCCCACCAGATGAAACACTTTTACCCCGCCATCCATTTCATATGGCAGGTCCACCAGGTCCGGCGTCATCATCGGCAGTGGATGATCGCGCACCACCGCCTCTGTTTTGGCCGAATGCGGTCCATGATTCCCATAAGGAGAGTGGTGTCTTCCATTCTCGTTTGCGCGCGGTGATTGATCCGTATTCTCCGGCGTACCTGCTCGCAGCGTCTCGCTCAAACCAAACAATCCCGCCCCCAACACCGCCGCGTTTTGAAAGAATCTTCTTCTGCCGTTCATGCTTGCCTCCCGATTACCGTTCAACACCAATTCCAACTTTTCGTCAGGGAACTCGAAATTCCAAAACAAAGTACTCTTTTAGAGTGAAACTGCTTTTCAGCGGAACAGTTTGGACAGCTCTCTCAGCAGGTGAGAGAACCTGATTTCAGTTTTTTAGGGATGCTACTCAGATGCGGAGGACATCTGTGGTGGAGAGAGAATCTGGCAGCCGAGGTGGACGTTGAAATTTGGAGAAACTCTTCAAATCTGGGGCAAAACTCAAACCAAACTCTTGTGAGGTCGCAATGTAGCTGTTTGTCCGCGGTACCGTCCGGGACCTCTTTAATACGTTGCTATTGTTTCCCTCAGTCACGTCGGCTACCGCCAATTTCGGCGGATTGCAGCTCCTCGCCGCATGAATCTGAGGGACGCTGTCGTGCATTGAAGCTGCGGCATGACATTGTCCTTCAGTAGCAGTTGCGGTCGCGGCTTGCGAGCACATTCGCGCGGAACACAATGGCGCGCAAAGCGGCGTGACCAGCAGTGCCACTAATGTTGCGAGGCTAGCAGCCACTGTCTGCCAGTTTTTCCTTCGCGTTGGCGTTGCGTTTTTCATCGCTATCATTCTTACGCTACGCTGCCAAAATCGTCGCGTCAACCGATGCCTTGTGAGCCCGTGAGCACCTTGGAACTCTTCCTGCCTGAATCCTTCGTGCAATCCTCACCTATCACTGCCGCATCCGATGTATTGTTTTGGCCTGCCTTTGGAGCGGAGGATTTCCATGAAGTACAACGCCATCGTCATCGGTTCCGGTCAGGCCGGCAATCCACTCGCCCATCGTCTCGCCGATCTCGGCTGGTCCGTGGCTATCATCGAGAAAAAAGATCTCGGTGGCACGTGCATAAACGTTGGCTGCACGCCCACCAAAGTCATGGTTCACCGCGCGCAGGTCGCCCATTACGCGCGCAACGCCGCGCGCTGGGGCGTCAACGCTTCGAACGTCAGTGCCGATCTTCCCAAGATCGTCGCGCAAAAAGACGAAGTCGTTCTCAGTTTTCGCAGCGGCCAGCAAAAGCAAGTGGATAAGCGCCCCACCCTTCGCCTCTATCGCGGCCAAGCGCGTTTCGTTGCCCCGCATCAACTCCGGGTTGGTGATGATCTCCTCGAAAGCGAAAAGATATTTATTAACACCGGCGGCCGTCCGAGCATCCCCACAATACCCGGCATCGAAAATGTCCCCTATCTCACCAACGAATCCGTAATGCAGCTCACCACTGTTCCCGATCACTTGTTGATTTTGGGAGGCGGCTACATCGGCCTCGAATTTGGCCAGATGTTTCGCCGCTTCGGCAGCCGCGTCACCATTCTTCACACCGGAAAGCAGATCGTTGCCCGAGAAGATCCGGAAATTGTCGCCGAGTTACAAAAGGCTCTCGAAGCCGAAGGCATTCAATTCCTGCGCGACACGCGCACCACGCGCATTGAAAGCAAAAACAGTGGCATCACCCTTTCAGTCGAATCGCTCGCGGGTACTTCAAACGTCGTCGGGTCTCATCTCCTCGTCGCCACGGGTCGCGCTCCAAACACCGATGACCTCGGCCTCGATAGGGCTGGCATCGAAACCGATAAGAGCGGCTACATCCAAGTGAACGGCCGCCTTGAAACAAATGTCCCAGGCGTCTGGGCCCTCGGCGATTGCAAGGGTGGCCCGGCCTTCACACACCTCTCGTACAATGATTTTCAAGTTGTTTTCGGCAATCTCGTGGAAGGGAAGAACCTCTCTATCGAAAATCGTCTCGTGCCCTATTGTGTCTTCACCGATCCACAACTCGGCGGTGTCGGTATGACCGAAAAAGAAGCTCGCGCCAAAGGCTTCAAACTAAAAATCGGCAAGTGTCCCATGGCCCACGTCGCACGCGCTATCGAGCGCGGCGAAACCGCCGGCCTCATGAAGCTCGTTGTTGACGCATCCAATGACCGCATCCTCGGCGCTTCCATCCTCGCCTCTGAGGGTGGCGAGCTCGTGCAAATCCTCGGCACCCTCATGCTCGCGAATCAGCCTTACACTCTTTTGAAGGGCGCCGTGTACATTCACCCCACGCTTGCGGAAGGCTTTTTTGCCCTTATGCAAGACGTCAAGCCTGCCGACTGACGCGCGCTCACTCTCTCGCCCTGAGAACATCACCAAGAATGTCGATATCCGCCCACTGGGAGGCGTGTTCAAAAAGTTCTTCGCTACTTGAATATTCTGGTGGGGCTGGGGAGATTCGAACTCCCGACAAACGGTTTAGGAAACCGTTGCTCTATCCATCTGAGCTACAGCCCCGCTCTTCCATTGTAATACTTCTCGCGCGTTTCAGTTCCCCCTGTGTATCAGGGAGTTGGCTGGGTTGTTCCCGGAGTCGCTGGCGGATTCGAACCCAATCCCGGCGCAATCTTTGTGATCCGCAGGCTTCTGAAAATCGTCGGCCAATATTCCCGCAGCGCGTTGCTGGCGGTGTTCAATCCGAGCCTTATTCCGTACCGCTGCATTGTCTTCCCGCCTGTTTGTTCTTTCACCGGCAGATAACTGTTCGCCAGCGTCTCGGCTATCAGCGGTGCCAGGATCCCCGGCCAATTCACCCCAGCTCTGCCGTCATCTTTGCGCGCAACCACTATGCGGCTCAGCGCATACCCGACGCGGTGTGCGGGCCCTCCGTGTAATGCAACGAAGTAACGCGGATCAGTTTGCGTCACCGACGCAATCACAAACGTTCCGAAAAAATTGTTCGATGCCGCCGTGGCCATCGATGAACCGAAGCGCTTTCCGTACCCACTCATCCCCTGGCCATAGTCGGGCAGCGAGTTTTTCGCCTGGCCAATCAACGCTCCGGCAGCCGAACCCAGAAAACGCGATGGCGCCATGCTCTCATCCACAAATAGGTCGAATTTCTGTTTGGAACTAAGTGAGCTGTTGCTGGTCGCCAGGTTGGGAAAGAAAATGGACCGCCGCGCGAGTAGCTGGATGGTCGAATCGATGGCGCTTTCGTGTTTCGTCGTCACGCTTTCCTGCTTTGCCGCAGGCGCGTCCGGCACTTCTTTCGGTTTTGGCTCCTGCTGTGCCGCCGCCGTCGTAACGACCATCATCAACAACACAATCAAGCGCAACCCCACACCCCCTCGCGGCATTCCTTATCCTAACATGGCCTCAAACATCAACCACTCCTCTCATTCCATTGCGGAACGCGCCACCCGGAATCCATAATCCGCATAATGAAACTCTGGCGGAATACTCGATCGTGCCCCCGTTCGCGTCACCTTAATATGATGCCGCCACGAGCCACCTCGCGAAGCCCGGCGGCTCCCGCTTCCCGGCCCCTTCGGATTTCGTTCCGGCGAGCGCTCGTAGTATCGGCCGTCGTACCAGTCCGCGCACCACTCATGCACATTATCGCCAAGATTGTAGAGCCCATATGCATTCGCCGCATACAAACCCACCGACTCCGGCCCCAGCTTCCACCGCATCGCATAATCTGGAACTGTCTCCGGCACTCCATCTCCCCACGGATACAACAGTCCTTCCACTCCACCACGCGCCGCGCGTTCCCATTCCGCTTCGCTCGGCAAGCGATAATATTTTCCCGTCGCTGCGCTCAGCCACTCGCAATAACTCACCGCCTCGTGCCAAGACACCGCAACAACTGGCATCCTTGGATCACTAAAGTTCGCATCCTTCCAGTTCATCGGCTCAACAGCACCAGTCGCCGCAACAAAGCACCCATACTCCGCATTCGTCACCGGGTAGGCGCCCAGCTCAAACGCATCCACCCATACGCGATGCACCGGCTTTTCATCATCGCGCCCCGCCTCGCATCCCATCCCAAACCATCCCTCCGGCACGCGCACCACCCCCGGCTCGATGATTCCACTCCGCGTCCCCTTCACAATTTCTCCGCTCATTCTCGACGTCACGGCCATACTTTCTTCCCTAGCCCTCCCACATCCGAAATCCCCCTAGAAACGCATTCTCATTACTCCCCAGCCGCGCGCCTGCAGGCAGCTTCTTCAATTTCTTGCTATTCCCCCCGCCCAGCACCACATAGTCTGCCCCTAGAGCATCCTTCAGTTTCTCCGTAATTTTCGCCACGCACTTGCGCCATTTTTTCTTTCCCAACCACTCGAGGCCCCGCAGCCCAAGATAGTCCTCGTACGTTTTCCCCTTTTTGTACGCAAGGTGCGCCAGCTCCATCGGCTCCAGCGTTCCATCCACAATCATCGCCGACCCCAGTCCCGTCCCCAGCCCCAGAAACAGCATGCGTCCGCCCTCATAACTCCCCAGCGCCTGCATTGCCGCATCGTTCAGTATCTTCACCGGGCACCCAAAAGCCTCGCTGAAGTCAAACTTCATCCAACCGCCTCCCAGGTTATGCGGCTCGCGCAACGGGTGCCCATTAATGATCGGCCCGGGATATCCCAGCGACACTCTGTCAAACTCCCAATCCTTCACGCCCTCTTTCACCACGCGCACCATTTTTCCCGCCGTCATCGTTGGCCCCGACGGTATCTTCCGCGGCTCTTTCTCTCCCGTCGCCAGCAACTTGATGTTCGTCCCACCCACATCAATCACCAGCACTTTGTGACCCTTCCCCGCAGCCACACTTTTCCCCGCCTGCAAACTCTTCATAGTTATTGGCTCCAATGGTCCCCCGAGGGTATGGTTTTCTCTCCTCCATCAGCAAGCAAATTCTAGCGCTGCGCTCCGCGTAGCGGCACGATATATCGTGCTCCTCCGACGTTGGCCGAGGTCGCTAAATCCGGCATCTTTCTCTGTATTCACTATTAATTCGCAAGCACCTACGTTGCGAGAACCACCTGCCAGCAATTTCACTCCTATGCTGTAATGTTCTTATGAAAATAGGGCCCGTTCTACTCCTCCTGCTCGTCGCTGCTTCTTCCGCCGCCGCACAATCGCGGGAATCCCTCGCCACCCAGCTCGACGCCAAGGAAAAGCAGCTCGAATCCCTTTACGCCGACTACTGGCGCACCGAATACAAAAAAGCCCTTGGCGATCAGCATGCATCTTCCGCTCCCATCGAAGAACGCATCCGCGCCGTCTTCAAAGACGAAAATTTCTTCGCCGCTTTGAAGTCCGCTCCATTCCCCGATCCACTCTTGAACCGCCGCCGCGAACTCTTCCTCGAAGAAGCCGCTTTCACCAAAATTACCACCGACGCAAAACTCAATGCCCTGGAAGAATCCATCACCCGCGAGGAAGGCAGTTTCCGTTACAAAGTCGCCGACAAACTAAACACCCGCGCCGAGCTCGGCAATCTGGTCGCCAGCAATCCCGATCGCCAGATTCGCGAGCAGGCGTGGAGGGCCCGCGCGCAGATCGCCCCTCTCAACGCCGAGCGCATCCGCCAGACCATCACTTTGCGCAATGAACTCGCACAGCGCTACTCCGACACCATTTTTTCCATCTTCATGCTTCGGCGCAAAGGCGCGAGTTCGCAGCAAATCTTTGCCTGGTTCGACCATCTCCGGCAGGAAACCGATTCCGAATACACACAGCTACTCGGCGAGATGCGCCACGATCTTCAACTGGAAAAAATCGAGCCGTGGGATCTCGAATACTATTTTTCCACGCTCACAAATGATTTTGAGACGCAAAACTTTGCCCCCTCGCAAGGCTGGGCGAAGACCCGGCAATTGGCCGCCAGTCTCGGCTACGACCTCAATAAACTCCATGTGGAAATGCGCGCTGCCGATCTCGGCTTCGATGGTGCCGCTTACCCGATCCGCTACGGCAGGGAAGTCAAGATTCTCGCCAATCGCCTCAGCGGCATCCGCTTCTATGACCGCCTGCTTCATTCCACCGGTCACGCTTTGCATTACAGCATGATGGACGCGCCCTCATTCCTTCTCCGCGCTAATTGCCCGGAGCCTTTTGACGAGGGCCTCGCCGAGTTTTTCAATACCTTGCTTTATCGCCCCGAAATCAGCGTTTCCCTCTTCGGCCTCAGCACCGAACAAGCCGCCACGCTCGCAAAACGCTACCGCCTGAAATCTCTATTCGATCTCCGCGAAAAAATGGCCGACTCTCTCTTCGAATTCGAAGCCTACGCCGATCCCAACCAGGATCTTGCCCTGCTCTACAATCACATCCACGCGCAATACCTCGGCGTTGATCTGCACGGCATCCCCGTCTGGGCCCATAACCCCATGTACGGCTCGGATCCCATCTACCTTCAGAGTTTCGTTCTGGCCCACATGGTTGCCCGTCAGATCCAGTTCGCCGTGGACCAGCGCTTCGGTCCTCGCTGGAACGCCACCGCCGGCGAATTCCTCCGCCAAAAATTCTTTTCCAGCGGCGCCGAACAGTCCCTCGACGAAATCATGCAATCCGGAACCGCCCACCCCCTCGACCCCCAATTCCTGATCAACTACCTCCGCAACACCCCCGTCCCTAAACCCCCGTCCGATTAACCTCTCGGAGCTGCACTCTCTTCTCTTCGCTTCTCATTGCTCCTCCTCGCTTCTGTCCCCCTCTACCACGAATTCCAATCCGTTTCTCCCTGTCTTGCGGCAAAACGCTTTTTCGTCTCGCGACAAGCGAGCCTTGAAAAAAGTCCCGCTCTTCTCTCTTCTGATCTACTGGTTCCTGTAGGGTCGGAAAAGTGTCGGTCTGCGCAGAGAGACCCCGCCCCCAACTCCTGCCCTGCCAATCACTTCCAATTCATTCCAACCCTCACTCTATTTATCTTGACAAATACTGTACTCATATGATACCTTCCTTCGTGAACTCTCGATTCCGCCCCCGCCAACCGCACCTGGGCTTGCCAGTTCATTCAACTCCTTTGCTTGCTTCACCGTCTCTATCCCCTTTATTTCCATCTCCTTACAGCCATACCTACGCAACGGCAAATCCCCAACTCCTTTGCCATCAATTCCTTACGCACTCTTTTCATCACGACGGAGGGTGTACCCCCTCTTCCCATTTTGGATCTCACCTCATCCCCATCCGCCAAAAAATAGCCCCTTCATTTTCTTGTACTTCCAGGGACCTATTTTGCAACCCATTTGTTCTCAAATCTATCCAGGAATGGGTGGGGTGTGCCCCTACACTGCAGACTTCCGATCGAAGCTCCACAGTCACGACCAGTCCCGACGTCCAGACGTTTCAACGTTCAGACGTTCAGATGCGCTGTATGCATCCCGGACGCTCCTGCGGGACGATCCGTCCCCTGTGCCTAATCGCACAGACGACCACCCCTCTCCGCATGTACATATCGCCTATGCTATGCTCGCTTCCCCTCGGAGGTCGTCATGAATAAAACCCTAAAAATCGTTCTCATCGTCGTCGGTGTGTTCATCGTCATGCTTCTCGTCGCCCCATTTCTGATTCCCGTCAACCAATTCCGGCCCACCATCGAAGAAAAAGCTTCCGCCGCTCTCGGCCGCAAAGTCGAACTTGGCAATCTTAGCCTCTCGCTAATCAGCGGCTCCGTTTCTGCAGAAAGTCTTTCGATCGGTGACGATCCCAAGTTCAGCTCTTCGCCTTTCCTCACCGCCAAGTCGTTGAAGGTCGGCGTCGAGATCATGCCCCTCATTTTCTCGAAGACCCTCAACGTCACCGGCATCACCATCGACACTCCGCAAGTGATACTCCTTCACAACCCCGCCGGGGTGTGGAACTTCTCTTCGCTGGGCGGCTCTGCTGCAAAATCGAATAGTTCGTCAAACTCTTCCGCGGATGTTACTATCAAGAAACTTCAGCTCAAGAGCGGCAGTATTATCATCGGCATCACGAATGCGCAGAAGCGCAGCACCTACGATCACCTCAACGTCACCGCCTCCGACGTTTCCATAACTTCGAAATTTCCCGTCGCCGTCACCGCGGATCTCCCCGGCGGCGGAACGTTCAAACTCGACGGCACCGTCGGCCCAATCGATCAAGCTGACGCCTCGCTCACTCCTCTCGACGCCAAGGTGAACATCGGTTCCCTCAATCTTGCTTCCACCGGCTTCCTCGATCCTTCTATGGGACTCGGTGGCATCGTCGATCTGGATACCGATGTCTCCTCTCAAGGCGGTCAAGCCCAGACAAAAGGCAACGTCAAGCTATCTAAAGCTCTGTTGGTTGCCGGAGGTTCGCCCTCCGGTGTTCCCGTGACCGTGAATTATTCGACGAAATACGATTTACATAAGAACGCCGGCATCCTCAATCCCTCTACTCTCAATATCGGCAAGGCCGTGGCGCATCTCCACGGCACCTACGAAAGAGGCGGCGAAGCTACGTCCATCAACCTCAAGCTCGACGCCAAAGATATGCCCGCAAGCGATCTCGAGGCTTTCCTTCCCGCGTTAGGTATTCATCTTCCAAGGGGTGCTTCCCTCCAAGCTGGCACCATGAATGCCGATCTCACGCTTACCGGCCCCACCAACAAAATTGTCACTGCCGGTTCTGTCGGCCTCTTCAACGGAAAACTCGCAGGCTTCGATCTCGGTTCCAAAATGTCTTCCATCGCCTCGCTCGCCGGCATTAAGTCCGGCAAAGATCTCGACATCGAAAAACTCACGTCCAATCTCCACATGGCACCCACGGGAATTCAAGCCGACAATTTTCAAGCCGTGGTTCCTTCGGTCGGAAATCTGACCGGCGCGGGAACGGTCGACAGCAAGAACAATCTCGATTTCAAAATGGTTGCAACTGTGTCCAGCGCCGTCGCCACCGCTGGCAGTCCCGTCTCCAGCACCGCGGGCCTGCTTGAGAAAGCTTTAGGCGGGGGAAGCGCGGGCGGTTGCAAGGGTGGCATGACCGTGCCCTTCCTGATTCAGGGCACAACCTCTGAACCAAAATTTGTTCCCGATGTCGGTGGACTTGCCGCGAGCATGCTCAAGTCCCAGCTAGGCTGCGCCGGCGGCCTCAGCGCCACGGGCGCAAAGACTGCCGGCCAAGCCCCCACCGACACCATCAACGCCATCGGCGGCCTCTTCAAAAAGAAAAAACCGTAGAAGAAACAACTGAAAATGGAAATCAGAAAATAGAAATGAGAGACGAAAACTGAAACCAGGAAAATCAAGAAACTAACAACTAACAACTAAAAACTAACAACTAAAAACAGCATTCGCTATTCATAGCGCAGAGCCACTAAGGGATCGACCTTCGCCGCTTTCCGAGCCGGAATGTAACTTGCCAGCAATGCCACTAAGGCAAGCAGCAGCGAAACCGTCCCAAGCACTGCGAGGTTGGTCGGCTGAACGCCATAGAGCAGAGAACCAAGCAGACGAGTCAATGCGAGTGACCCTGCGATTCCAAATGCTATCCCGACGAAGACCCATCTCATGCTTCCGCTCAGCACCAGTTTCGTCACATCCATGGGGCGCGCGCCCAGTGCCATGCGAATGCCAATTTCATTCGTGCGTTGTGTGACGGAATAACTCACCACGCCGATAATGCCTACCGCCGCCAATGCGAGCGCTAGCAGAGCAAACGCGGAGAGCAGAAGCATTGGGAATCGTCGCGAGCCGACCGAGTCCATCACAATGGTCTCCAGTGTCGAGACGTCGGACACCGGACGGTCCGGCATTGTCTCGGAGAGCGCTTTCTTAACAACGGCCGCATAGGTCGCTGGCGCCGCTGTGGTACGGACAACAATGCTCATCGTTGGCCAAGCCGCTTGCGTGTACGGCCTGAAGAATTGCGGATGCATGTCGCCATCCAGTCCCCAGTGCCTCACGTCGGCAACCACGCCCACAATTGTGAGCCAGGAGCCGTGTTGCTGAATGCATTTGCCGACGGGATCTTCTTTCGGCCAGAATTTGTGCGCCATCATTTGATTGATAACGATCACGCCCGGAGATCCGAGCGTGTCCTGTTGCGTAAACTCTCGTCCTTCGAGCACAGACTGGCCCATGGTGCGGAAATAGTTGGGGCATGCCACGGTGTAATTGGCGTTCGGTGTGTTGCCTGGTCCAGGATCGGGCCGTCCTTCGATCAAAAAATTTCTGGTCGCGTTTCCTTCCAGCGGCAGATGCGCAACAGCTCCGACCGCGACCACGCCCGGAATAGTTCTCACACGCTCTTCGAGATCCATGCAAAAGCGCGGAAGTCCTGGCGGACCGCTATAAAGATCTTCCTGCGGAAGTGACATCTCCATGGTCAAAACATTTTTGGGATCGAATCCAGGTTGAACACCCAGTAGCCGGGCCATGCTTTCGATCATCAGACCCGCGCCGCAAAGAACTACGAGCGCCAAAGCAACTTCCGATGCCACCAGCACCTGGCGCAATCGGCTGCTTCGACCCTCCGTCGAACTGCGGCCGCCTTCCTTCAGGGATTCGGATACGTCTCCGCGTAACGCACTGATCGCCGGAACCAGGCCGAAGAAAATTCCCGCCAGGCAGGAAACGATCAATACAAATACGAACACACGGCCATCAATTGGAATGGTACTGATATCGCGCAGCGGAATGTGAAGGGCCTGCGTGGGAAGCAAAGTGGGCAATAAGCTCGTGCTCCACGCCGTCAAAAAAAGGCCGCAGAGTCCACCTGCGAGAGCCAACAACAAACTTTCGGTCAGCAACTGGCGTGCGATTCGAACGCCGCCGGCGCCCAGGGCCTTTCGAACGGCAAGTTCTTTCTGACGAGCGGCTCCTCGTGCCAGCAGTAGATTGGCCACGTTCACGCACGCGATGAGCAAAACAAAACCCACTGACGCGAGGAGCGCCCACATCACTCGGCGAAGGCCCTCAAGGCCATAGTCACCGAGCGGCACAACAGTGGCGCCCATATCGGTTAGAATCTTCGGATATTGTTGCGCGAGGCGGCTCCCGATCCCTTCCATCTCTGCTCGTGCCTGCGCGACAGTCACGCCAGGTTTAAGGCGCGCAAAAGCCACGAAACTGTTTCCGCCGCGATCTCTGTCTCCGACGGTGTAGCCGACGGGGACCCAAAGTTGTCGCTGGCCGCTCCAGAACTCCCAGTGAAATTCGCGCGGCATGATACCCACAACCGTGAAGTCTTCGCCGTCTACCTTAATGGTTTTGCCAACGAGCGCGGGATCACCAGCGTACCGTCGCGTCCATAGCCCATAACTCAAAATGACTTCATGGTCCTTCCCGCGAATTTCTTCCTCAGGGAGAAATTCGCGGCCCAGCAGAGGGTGGACCCCGAGGAGGGAAAAGAAACTTGCCGAGACGCGCAACCCGGAAACTTGTTCCGGCTCGCGGCTCTCGCCGGAGGAGGACAGGTTATAGCCTCTGCCCGAGGAATCGAAGATGGCAATATCTTCAAAGACGTGATTCTGGCGCTGAAAATCCCAGAAATTCGGGGCGGAAATAATATTCAAATTGTCGAGACCTTTGCCGTAAGTTTCCCACACCAGGACCAGCCGCTCGGACTGGGGAAAATTGGGAGCTTTCAGAATGGTCGCGTTCATCACGCTGAAAATTACCGTGTTCGCGGCCATGCCCAGCGCCAGAGTGATCACCGCTGCGGCGGCAAAGCCGGGGTTCTTGATGAACATCCGCGCGCTGAAGCGCAGATCCTGCAGAAGAATTTCCAGGAACGGCAGGCCACGTTGTTCGCGATAGCTTTCTTTCGTTTGTTCAACGCCACCAAGCTTCATGAGCGCCTCCCGGCGTGCCTCTGCTGCGGTCATGCCCGCTCGCAGATTGTCTTCGATGTGCAGCTGCAAATGGCTTTCCATCTCGGCGGAGAACTCGCGCTCTCGCCGTCTCTTTCGAAACGGTTCGACCAATCTCAACAGCCAAGCCCGCAGCCATTTCATGACGCCCCCTGCCACTCGCGATTCGAAACTCTGAACATTTGCTCAATACTCTCCGAGATTATTCGTAGCGCAGCGCGACAACGGGATCGACTCGCGCGGCCCGTCGCGCCACGGGAAATCCGGCTAAAACGGCGATCATCAACATGCCGCAAATAACGAAAGCAAATGTAACGGGGTCGTAGGGCGACAAGCCATAAAGCATGCTACTGATGAGCTTTACGCTTGCAAGCGCACACGGAACTCCAACAACAATTCCGGTGATGCATAGCGCGGCTGCTTCCTTCAAAACTATTAGCAGCACCTCACGTGGCTGCGCGCCGAGGGCTACGCGAATGCCAATTTCTCTCGTTCGCCGTCTGAGGGTGTACGACATCAAACCATACAGACCGATCGAAGCCAGTAGCGCCGCCAATGAACCAAAAAACCCCGAGAGCAGCGCAGTCAAGCGCTCTTGCAAGAGCGTGCGGTCAAGAACGTGAGCAACAGTCCAGATGTTCATAATGTATTCGTGGCCCAGCGCTCCCACTTCTTTTCGAACGCTGTCGTTTAGGGCCGTTCTGTCGCCTTCAGCGCGCATCAGTAAGCTGCCCCAGTGCGAAGATTTTTGCTCTTGAAGCCATGGAAGGTACACGGACAAGGATGTTGCGTCACGAACATCGAAAATTCGCGCGTCGTTCACAACGCCAACGACTTCCGCATCGCGGCTTTCGGTCTCCGTGCCAATTCGAACGAACTGGCCAACCGCATCTCGACCGGGGAAGAGCCGGCTCGCCATGCTTCGGCTCAAAACGGCGGCGCGTTTGGCGTGCGCGCCGTCTGCCCATGTGAAGTCTCGTCCGCTTTGAATGTGCATACCCAGCGCGTCAAAAGCGCCGGGCGAAATGATTCCGATGTGCGGATGGAAGGCGTCGTGTCTGGAATCAGCCCCTGGAAGGGCCGAAACCTCTTCCTCCCAGCCAAAGCCACCCCCAGGGCGGAAACTGGTGAGAGCCGCGGAGTGCACGCCAGTCAAGCTCGAGACCCGTCTAAGAAGTTCTGGATAGTAGACGTCGTCGTGAATATCTTTATAGCCGTTCGGGACAGGGAAGAGTTGCATCACGATCGTGCCCTCGTTCCGAAAGCCAAGCGGGATCGAACGCAGTTTCCCCAAGCTGCGCCCAAAAAGGCTGGCACCGATTAGCAAAACGAGCGAGATCGCCACTTGTGTGCACACCAACATCTTGCCCAGGCGGCTCGGACCGCCTGCCACTTTCTGCGAATTCTGTCCAAGCATCTTCAAAGGAGCTTCACGGAAAGCCTTCCATGCGGGTGCGACGCCAAACAGGAGTCCGGTCAAGATCGTGACCGCGGAACAAAATCCAAAAACCCGCGCATCAAGGCTCATGTTTAGCGACACGGGAACCGCGTAGTCTTGAGTGATGAACTGTGTCATCGCGCCACTGATGACCATAGCCAAGCAAAACCCAGGCAACGCGCTAGCTATGGAGAGCACCATGCTCTCCGTGAGCAATTGCCGCAACAAACGCAGTCCGCCCGCCCCAAGCGCGGCTCTTATCCCGATCTCCTGACTTCGCGCGTCCGCGCGAGCCAACATCAATCCCGCCAGGTTCACGCAAGCAATCACGAGAATAAGCAGGGCCAAACCCATCAGCGCGTATAGTGGCCGCGTGAATCGAGAACGCAGAAACCACTCTTTACCCTTCGCGATCGATTCCACATGCACGCGAGTGGAGAAGAATTCATCTCGCTCCCCCGCGAAATATGTTGCCGGAATCGAAGCAGCCTGTACGCCCGGCCACATCGATTCGAGTTGAGCGCGGGCTTGCTCGACATTCGCTGATGTTTTCAGTCGGCCCGCGGCCTGAACCCAAAACCGCCGAGGGTCATCTACTTTCTTCGATTCGTCGGGGGCAAGAAGTGAAGCGGCCGTGAGTGGTATGGTCACCTCGGGCTCAATGCCAATGCTCATGCCGGTGAAGCCCTGGCGCGTAATACCGACGATTGTGAATGGGGCACCTTCGATTTTGATTGTCTTTCCAACTGTCGAGGGATCGCTGCCATAGCGTCTTCGCCAGAATTCATATCCGAGAACTGCAACTTGCGCGGAGGGGGCGCCATTCAGGCTTGAGTCTTCCGGAGTCAGCAGCCGTCCTTTGAACGGCGTCACGCCAAGTTCAGAGTAAAAATTTCCTGTGACCGCCCAAACGTCGCCCTGCCCGAGGATTCCGTTTACCTCGACGTTGAAGATGCCGTCACCCCACCACCCAAAGACTCCTGAAAAAATCTGCTGCCGCTGCCCGATCTCGCGGAGCATCGGGAGTGACAATAGACCGTCTTCGCCGTTCCGATTGAGGGTGGATATCTCCACAAGTTCTTGCGGTGCGTGCACCCGCAAGTTCCGCAACAACAGGGCATTCAGCAGGCTGAAGATCGCAGCATTCGCGCCGATGGACAACGACAAAGATAGAATCGCCACCACCGTGAAGACCGGACTCTTCCGCAGCATGCGAAAAGCGAATTGCACATCCTGGAGCAATGTTTCGAGAAATGGGAGGCCGCGGCGATCGCGATAAGTTTCCTTCGTTTGCTCGAGGCCGCCGAGTTTGATTAACGCTTGGCGGCGCGCTTCCTGTGCGCTCATACCAGTACGCAGGTTATCCTCGATGTGCAATTGGAGGTGGCTCTCCATTTCGGTGGCGAGATCGCGCTCTCGATGATCTCTTCGAAAGAGATCGCCGAGCCGCAACAGCCATGAACGCAACCATTTCATGATGCCCTCTGCCACCCGCGATTCGAATCGCCAACCTTCAACAACGGGTCTTTGAGAATCATTCGTAGCGCAGCGCGACCATGGGATCGACGCGGGCGGCCCTCTGCGCGGGCACGTAACACGCCAAGAAAGCGACGAGCATGATTGCCCCCGGAATCAACGCGTAGACCCATCCTCCGCTCACTCGAAAATTCATCATCAGGCCTTCGATTACCTTCGGCAAGGGAAGCGCCACTGCCATCCCGACCGCCGTGCCGATCAATGCCAATTTCATGCCGTCCCCGACTACCTGCCCTAGAATCCTTTTTTTATTTGCTCCAAGCGCCATGCGTATTCCAATTTCCTGCGTTCGGAGTCCCACGGTGTACGCCACCAGGCCGTAAAGTCCCACTCCGGAAAGAACAAGTGCAAGCGTCGCAAAAATTCCCAGCATGCTGATGAACAGCTGTTCTCCCGCGATTTGGTTTCCGATGCGATCCTCGAGATTCATCACGCTCGCAATGGGCTGGTCTTTATCAATGCTCCAGATGGCGTTGCGAAGTTCCGGCGCGAACGTATCCGGATTTCCCGTGGTCCGCACCAACAGCGCCATTTCTGCGGCGGGTCTTTGCAGATAACTCTCATACATTTCCGGGTCGTCGGCCGCCTCCAATGGCCAGCCCTTCACATTTCCGACGATTCCGATAATCTCGCGCCACGAGCCTCCGCTCTCTCCACCCGTGTCGATCATCACCTGCTGGCCGATCGCGCCTCCCTTGGGAAAGTATCGTTGCGCAAAGACTTCGCTCACGACAGCCACTGCGTGCGAAGCTGGTCCATCCATTTCCGAAAAGACACGCCCGCCGATCAGGCGAATTTTGGCGGCGTGGAAAAATTCCGGGCTCACAACGAAATATCTGCTCTTTGATCTTTCTCCAGGTGGCAAGTTTTCTTGCCCTTTGAGCCGGAAAGAAATCTCATTCGCGCCTCCGGCAGGCAATGTTGAGGCGATGGCGGCCGACGCTGCCCCCGGCAGATTCTCCAATTTCGTGAGCAGTGCGCGGTAAAACGCATTTTGTTTCCCGGCGTCGGGATACCGCGAATCTGCCAGCGACACGAAAGCCGTCAGCACATGAGACTGCTCAAAGCCGAGCCCCTTTCGCATTCCATCGACAACTCCTTTGATCATCAATCCCGTTCCAGTGAGCAGCACGACGGCAAGCGCGACTTCTCCGATCACCAGCACACTTCTCAGACGGTTTTGCGCGCTCCCCGCTGATGCTTTTCCGCCAGCATTTTTCAGGATGGTATAGACATCGGAAGTTCCGGCCTTCAGTGCCGGAGCCAGTCCGAAGACAATCGCCGCCAGCAGAGAAACAGCGGCCGTGAAGACAAATACTCGGGCATCCACCGAAAGATCAAGGATTCGCACTTCTTCATTGAATCCCAGCGCAGATTTCAGCAGGCGCGAGCCCCAAAAAGTCAGTGCGAGCCCCGCGGAGCCTCCGAGGGCCGCAAGCAGCAGTGCTTCGGTCAGCAATTGCCGAAGCATCCGTAGCCGTCCCGCGCCCAATGCCACGCGCACGGCGATTTCCTTGCCTCGTCCCGTCGCACGCGCTAGCAGCAGGCCTGCTATGTTCGCGCAAGCAATCAATAGGACGAACCCGACCGCGCTTGTCAGCAGCACAAATGCGGGGCCAGCGTTGAACTGCCGAATCATATGGTCCTGCAAGGTCAGCACGGTGGCGCCCCAGCCTTTGTCGGTATCGGGAAAAGTCTGTTCGGCGGTTTTGGCTAGACGTGCAAATTCGGCGTTCGCCGCGGCGATGGTCACTCCCGGCTTCAACCGCGCGAAAAGGTACAAATTGCGGTTTTCTCGAGCTGCGGCGTTCTGCTGTCCTTCGCTCAATACGATTGGCATCCACATCTGCACCTGAAAAGACTGCAGTACAAACGTCGGTGGCATGACCCCGATCACTTTGTAGTTTGCGCCGTTCAGCCGGATCATTTTTTCCACGACGTTTCGGTCCGCTGCAAAACGCCGCTCCCACAATTCGTGGCTCAAGATCACCACATGCTCGCGTCCGGCCTGATCTTCGCCGTCGGCGAAAGTTCTTCCCAGTAGGGTCGAAACTCCTAGCACGGAGAAGTAATTCGCCGTAGCGCGCATCACGCTGACGCGCTCCGGACTGCCATCTCCCGTCAAGCTCGCACTGGCGTAGGGATCGGCGGCAGCCATGTCTACGAAAACTTGATTTTGTTTCTTCCAGGCGAAGTAGTTGGGGGCAGAGAAAGGATTTAGATTCACACCCCACGAAATAACCGGGCTGATCGCGGAGACCACTGCCACTCGTCCCGGCTCGCTGACCGGAGGACGCTTCAACATTACCGCGCTGACAAAACTGAAAATCGTGGCATTCGCGGCAATCCCCAGCGCCAGTGTTATCGTGGCGACCATGGTAAATCCAGCGTTCTTCGCCAACATGCGCACGCCGAAACGCAGATCCTGCAGCAACACTTCCAGGATTGGCAGTCCTCGGCGCACGCGAACCATCTCCTTCGTTTGCTCGAGGCCGCCGAGTTTGATTAACGCTTGGCGGCGCGCTTCCTGTGCGCTCATTCCAGCACGCAGGTTGTCCTCGATGTGCATCTGGAGATGGCTGTCCATCTCCGCGGAAAATTCGCTCTCTCGGCGCTCCTTTCGAAACACTTCGCAGAACCTCAACAACCATCCCCGCAGCCATTTCATAACGCCTCCTGCCACTCGCGATTCGAATCTCTGAACACTTGCTCGGCGCTTCCAGAAATCATTCGTAGCGCAGCGCGACCATGGGATCGACGCGCATGGCGCGGCGCGCGGGCACCCAGCAGGCCAGGCAGCCCACGATCAGAATCAGCGCCGCGCCGGCACAGAATGTCCACGGATCGCCGGGCTTTACGCCGTACAATTCGCTCGCGATGACGCGAACGGCTCCGAGCGCTCCAGCCGCGCCGATGACGGCTCCGAGAGCCACGAGCGTTAATCCCTGGCGCATGACCATTCGCAATACACTTATTCGCCCGGCGCCCAACGCCATTCGAACACCGATTTCCTGTGTGCGCCGCGCCACGGAATACGACACGACGCCATAGACTCCCAAGAGCGCCAGCGCCAACCCAACGCCTGCAAAAACTCCGAGCAACACCGTGTGCATGCGCTGATCGCCGACGGATTCCTCAATTGTTTTTGTGAGGGTCATCACATGCGTTAGAGGCTGGTCGGGATAGCTCGCCCAGATTTGACGCGAGATCGTGCCTGCCAGCGCGTCGGGATTGGCTTGCGTTCGAACGAACAGGCAATGCGAACTCATACCCCACTGGAACAAGGCGAGAAAATATTCCGGACCGGCGTCATCCTGGATTCCTACATCACGTGCATTTGCCACCACGCCGACGATTTCACTCCACTCCGGGGAATTCTTTTCGTCGGTGGATTCGCTGAGCCGTTTTCCGACGACATCGAGGGTGCCCCAAAATCTCCGAGCCATCGTTTCGTTCACGACGACGACTTTGTGCGCGCCTCGCGTGTCCTGCTCTTCGAACTCGCGGCCGCGCACCAAGGGCATGCCTAACATGCGAAAATACCCCGGCGAAATGTAGCGGGCGACGACGCCTTCGGTTACCGCCGCGTTTTCCGGAAGCGCGGCTTCCAATTGCAAGCCCGAGTGTTCGTACATCATTCCATTCAGCAAACCGTGATCGGATGCCACGACTTCTTCCACTCCCGGAATCCGGCGCACCTGCGCGACTATATTTCTCAACCTTGCAATCTGGCTGGCGGCGCGTCCCTCGTAATCTTTTTGGCTCCACTGAGGCCCCAGCGGCAAATCAAACGTCAGCAAATGATCCGTGCGAAAGCCAGGATTCTGGTGCAGCAAATGAGCAAGCGTCTGCATCATGAGGGTTGAACCGATCAGCAGGATAAAAGCGAGCGCTACTTCCAGAACAACGAGTGCGTTGCCGAATCGCGATGTTCCTCGCACACTTCCGCCGGTTCCTTCTTTCAATGCATCGTTGGGATCCATCCGTGCGGCCCGGCGAGCCGGGGCTAAACCGAAAACAACGCCAGACACCAAAGAGCTTGCGAGCGCGAACCATAGCAGCGTCCAATCGGCTGAAATTTCGTTCAGCCGCGGCGTGTCGCCAGGTGCAATGGCGAGAAAAATCTGGATTAGGCCGACGGCCAGAGCGATGCCTGCGCCGCCACCCAGCAATCCCAACAGGCAACTTTCCACGAGCGCTTGGCGCCGCAATCTCCCGGGCGAGGCGCCAAGCGCTGCGCGTAGCGCGATCTCGCGCTGTCTGCCCCAGCCGCGCGCCAGCAGCAAACTCGTCAGGTTTGCGCAGGCGATCAGCAGTACGAAAGTAGCTGCCGCCAATAAGACCAGATAACTTTGGCGCGCATCTTCCACGCGGCTTTCGAGAAGCGGCTCTGCCGAGAGCTTGTAACTCTTGCCCAAGTCTGGATTTGCTTTCAGGATGCGTTCGCCGATTGTGCTAAGGTCCGCTTGAAGCGTTTCGAGTCTTTCTCCCTTCCGCAATTTGCCGAGGACGTCGAACCTGAAAAACTTTTGATTCTGCTGAATCTCCGGCGTCAGCGAGAGCGGCAGCCAAACTTCGGAGCCTTCCGGAAACGCAAATCCTTTCGCGGCGACGCCGATGACGGTGTAAATCTCTTTGTCCAAAATCAACTGTCTTCCAATTACCGACGGATCTTTCGCGAAACGCGTGTGCCAGAGCTTGTTGCTGATGACTGCGAGGCGATCCTGCCCGGGCTGACGATCTTGCTCTGACAGCAAGCGGCCTATTTCTGCGCTTCCTCCAAGCTCTTCAAAAAATCCGCTGGAGACGGCGGTCACGGGAAGCACCTCGGGTTGGTCGCGCCCGGTCAGAGTTCTGTCCGCCTCCCAGTACGCCGCAGCCTCCTCCAAGGGCGTAGCCTGTGCGCGAAGCTCCTGAAAGGCTGGCCAAGTGAGGGGCAAAGTAAAAGCGGGGAACATCGAGGTTTTGGTATGGAACGTCACGATGCGAGACGAGTCTTTGTACGGCAGCGGCCGCAGGATTACGGCGTTCACGATGCTGAAAATGGCGGTGTTCGCGCCGATTCCCAGTGCCAGAGTGAGCGTCGCCACCGCCGTGAACCCGGGATTATTTCTCAACATGCGCGCCGCATAGCGCAGGTCTTGCCAAAGAGTTTCGAGAAACGGCAGCCCGCGCCGTTCGCGATAAATTACTTTTGTTTGCTCCACGCCGCCGAGCTTGATCATTGCCTCACGCCGCGCTTGCGCTGCGTTCATTCCCACGCGCAGGTTGTCTTCGACATGCATGCGCAGATGGCTTTCCATTTCATCTGCCAATTCCTGCTCCGTGCGTTTTTTGCCGAACAATCCGCCGAGTCTCAGAAACCAAGCTCGCAATGGCCTCACGCCCGTTCTCCTTTTTCCAACCTTACGACTCAAAACTCAGAGAGTCATTCGTAACGCAGCGCCACCATCGGATCAACGCGCATCGCGCGACGCGCCGGGATGTAGCACGCGGCAAGCGCCACGGCACTGAGCAAGATTGCAACGCCCGCAAACGTTAGCGGGTCGGCCGCGCTAATTCCGAAGAGCAGGCTGGACATGAGCCGCGTAAGTCCCAGCGCCACCAACAATCCGAGAAGTTCTCCTGCGACTGCTAATTTTGTGGCTTGCGCGATGATGAGTTGCAGGACGTCGAAGCGCTCCGCTCCCAGTGCGACGCGGATACCTATTTCGCGTGTACGTTGCGTGACGGAATAAGACACCACGCCATAGATGCCCGTTGCCGCGAGAAGCAACGCGACGCACGCGAACACGCCGAGCAGAACTACGTAGAGGCGGCGGCGCGCAACGGAGTCGGAAAGAATTTGATCCATGGTCTGCATTCGCGAGACGGTTTGGTCTTTGTCCACGGACCAGACTCCATTTTTCACGGCGGAGGCCAGGCGAAGAGGATCATCGTCGGTGCGTACGACCATGGTGTTGAAGATTTGTCCGAACTGCGTGTACGGCCAGTAAAGCATCGGGCCGACGGTAGCGTCCAAGCCGTCTCCTTTGACGTCGCCAACAACGCCGACGATCTCGCCGGTGAGGGGCGGGCCCCAATCTTTCATGGTGATGTGTTGACCGACGGGATTGTCATTCGAGTTTGGCCAAAACCGGTGCGCCAACGTTTCGTTGATCAGCACCACGCGTGTGGAGCTGGCAGTGTCGCGCTCGGAGAAGGAACGACCGGCGAGCAGAGGAATGCTCATGGCAGAGAAGTAGCCGGGGTCTGCGACACGAATGTCGGCGCCAGGCTCGTCACCGAGCTTCGGTGCGGGCCGGCCTTCGATGACAAATTCAGTGCTTGGGCCGCCGGTGATGGGGAGAGCGTTCACTACTCCCGCGGAGTGCACGCCGGGCAGGGCGCGAACGCGCTCGAGCATTTCGTTCAAGATGATCGCGGCTTTCGAAGCATCTTCGGGATATTGAACGGACGAAAGGAAAACTTGCAGCGTCAGTACGTGATCGGGATTAAAACCGGGATTCACGCGCAGAACGCGGAGAAGACTGCCTCCCAGCAGGCCAGCGCCGGCCAGAAGAATTGTCGCGAGCCCGAATTGCAGAACCGTGAGCGTGCCGTTCGAAAGGCGCAGACTATCGCCGGCCGGTTGCCAGCCGCCTTCTTTGAGTGGGGTGTTCAAATTGACTTTTGTGCTGGCGAGCGCGGGGGCGAGGCCAAAAAGCAGTCCGGAAAGAACGGAAACTCCAAAGGTGAATGAGAATACGCGCCAGTCGAGATTGATTTCCGTGAATCGTGGCAAGTCTTCGCTGCCGCGGGTTCGAATGAGTGTCAATCCCGCTTCCGCGATGAGCAGCCCTACAGACCCGGCGAGGAGCGACACGAAAATGCTTTCGGTCAGTAACAACGTTGCAAGGCGAGCCTTACTCGCGCCAAGTGCGAGGCGGACAGCAATTTCTTTTCGTCGAGCAGCCGTGCGAGCAAGCAAAAGATTCGCCACGTTGGCGCAAGCAATCAAGAGGAGCAATCCGACGGCGAAGAGCAGGATAACCAGAGCGGGACGAACGGGAGCAACCATACTCTTCTGTAAAGCGACCGCGCTTAAACCCAGTGAGGGGTCGTCAACCCCTGAATTCTGCTTTTCGACGCCCTCTGCGAAGGCGTTCAGTTCGCCCTGCACGCTGCCCAACGATTCTCCGCGCTTGCGATCGACGAGGACCGTGAGCAAGTGTGCGCGGCGATTATTGTGGAGCGCGTCTCCTGGAACAAGCGGGCACCACATCTCCGAATGTTCCGGATAGTCGAAACCCGGGGGCATCACTCCAAGAACGGTGAAAGGCTCGGCATTTACTTGGAGCGTCTGGCCAATAATCTTGGTGTCCGCGCCGAAGCGGGTTTGCCACAGGGCATAGCTCAAAACAACAACGCGATTGTTACCGCCTGCTTGGTCGTCTTCAGGCTGGATAGTTCTCCCCAGAAGCGGCCGGCTCCCGAGCACGTTAAAGAAATCTCCTGAAACCAGCGCGCCGGAAACCTGCTGTGGCTCGCCTCTGCCGGTGAGGTTGAAGACCCAACCACGAAAAGCAGAGATGTTTTCGACAGTCCTTGCTTCACGCGCGAGATCCAGAAAGGTCGCAAAAGTGACGCTCGCGCCGGCACTGCCCGGATGAGTTTCCTGGACGCGCAAAAGCCGGTCATGGTTTTGGTAGGGCAAAGGCCGGAGGAGCACGCTATTCACGACCGAGAAGATTGTCGTTGTGGCTCCCATGCCGAGGGCCAGAGTCAATACAGCGATCCCAGTAAATCCGGGATTTTTTCGCAGCATGCGAAACGCAAATCGCAAATCCTGGAAAAGTGTTTCAAGCAGTGGAAGCCCGCGCCGGTCGCGGTAGATTTCTTTCGTTTGCTCTACACCGCCCAGCTTCATCAACGCCTGTCGCCGCGCTTCTGCGGCGCTCATGCCGGCACGAAGGTTTTCTTCCATGTGCATCTGAAGATGAGTCTCAATTTCCGAAGAAAACTCCGCCTCCCGCCGTGCATTCTTGAAGAACCCAGCGAGCCGCAACATCAGCGCGCGCACACGCCTCATGCGGATTCCTTCCCCGGCGCCAGGAACCGCGCCAGAATTTCCGTCGTCTGCTCCCATTCGCGCGCTTCTTTCCCCAATTGCTTGCGCCCCGCCCGCGTCAATTTGTAATACTTGGCTTTGCGATTGTTGTCGGAAGTTCCCCACTCTGAGGAAATGTAGCCTTCCTGCTCCAACTTCAGGAGGGCAGGGTAGAGCGTCCCATAATTCACCGCCAGCAGGTCGCCGCTAGTCTGTTCGATACGGCGCGCGATCCCGTACCCGTGCAATGGCCCGAGCGCTTGCAGCGTCTTCAATACCATCAAGGCCAGAGTGCCTTGCCAGACGTCTTTCTTCTCACCCATCGTGTTCTCCTGTAGCTCCTATGGCTTACCCATACCTATATGCTACAGTCCCTATGGGAATGCAATAGAAGAAACGAACGACCCCGCCATTTTGTTTCCGGAATTTTTCGTTTTTTTTCAAGACGCCCGACGCGTCCGAAGAGTATTGCCTACCGCTAATCCCTAATTGTCCCGAACGAAATCGAGGGATCCCCAATCCCCGCCCCCACCTCTTCTTGACTCTTCGGAAACTTCCCACTAGCCTCATGCGTCTAGTTCTACAGTCACGGTTGCCGGGGACCGTGTCTTTACAACGTTTTCGCGAGGAGTCTTGCATGCGAACGAACCTGCTTCACAGGTGCGCGCTAGCAGTTTGCGCCACCGCGCTTCTCATTCTCTTCAGTGCTGCACCAACTCTTCATGCCCAGGGCGGCGAGCCGCAATATTTTGCCATTCGCGGCGCCAAGGTAGTGCCCGTCTCCGGGCCGCCGATGGAGAACGCCACCGTCGTCATTTCGCGTGGCATCATCACCGCGGTGGGGAAGGACGTCACCGTTCCGCCCGATGCGTGGGTCATTGAGGGCAAAGGACTCACTGTCTATCCTGGGCTGTTTGATTCCTTCACCGACGTTGGCATTCCCTCCGCTCCTCCCGCTGGCGGTGAAGGCGGCCCGCGCCGCTCGCAAGAAGCGGCTCGTGGTCCAGAGGACCGGCCCATGTCCACACCCTGGCGCAGCGCCGCCGATGAAGCCAGCCTGAGCGACAAGCGCATTGAAACCTGGCGTAGCGCTGGATTTACAACTGTCGTTTCCGCGCCAAAGGGCGGGATTTTCCCGGGACAAGCCGCCGTGCTCGATCTTGCTGGTGAGCGTTCGGGTGATCTCGTGGTGAAAACCCCCGTCGCGATTCCCTTGGGCTTCCAAACGTCGGGAGGCTTTGGCGGTGGGTTCCCAAATTCCATCATGGGCGTGCTCGCCTACATTCATCAGGTGTGGCTGGACACGGAGTGGAGCACCAAGACGCAAGCCATCTACGAAAAGAATCCCCGCAGTATGGCCCGGCCCCGTTACGACCGCACAGAAGCTGCGCTGGCCGACGCTCTAGAAGATCATGCGCTTATTTTGATTCCGGCGAACAATTCAGTTCAGTTGCGCCGCGCGCTCGAACTGGTCGATCGCTGGCATGTCACCGGCGCCATCTATGGGGGACAGATGGCTTACGAAGTCGCACCGGAAATCGCAGCGAAAAAAATTCCTGTGCTCGTGAACCTTAAGTGGCCGGAAGCGGAAAAAGACGCGGATCCCGAGGACAAGCCGTCGTTTCGAACGCTGCAATTCCGCGACCGCGCACCGTCCGCCCCGGCAGCGCTGGCCAAAGCTGGCGTAAAGTTTGCGCTCTATTCCGGCGGTATCACTGCGCCCAAAGACATCCTAAAAGCCGCGAAAAAATCGATTGATGCGGGCCTCGCTCCAGACGCTGCTCTTCGCGCTCTGACGCTCTCTCCGGCGGAAATCTTCGGCGTCGCCGACCGCCTGGGCTCAATTGAAAACGGGAAGATCGCCAATCTCACCGTTACCGATGGCGACCTTTTCGAGGAGAAGACAAAAATCAAACTAGTCTTTGTCGACGGCCACAGATTTGAAGTTCGCGAGCCGGAGAAGCCCAAAGATCCGCCGAAAGGCGACATCACGGGGAAGTGGAAACTTTCCTTCACCACGCCCGAAGGTGCCGAGGAATCCACCGCCGATCTCACCATGGACAAAGATGGCACGATATCCGGCACAACTACCGGCAAGCGTGGCACGGCTACGATCGTCAGCGGATACTTGAGCGTGGACAAGTTCAGCTTCACCATCAACATCCCAATCGAAGGATCTGCCGCGGACGTCACGTTCTCGGGAACGTTTGACGGAACTTCCTTGAAAGGCAACATTGGCGTCATCGGTATGTCAATCGACTTCACCGGCGTCAAGCCGAGCGCGGTTTCATCTACGACGGTCACCCTGGGAGGTGCACAGTGAACGGCTCATCCAGAATCCTCATCAGCGGAAAGAGACTCCGATTGCTTGGAGTTCTCTGCCTTCTCGGTATCCTCTATATCCCCCTGGCGCACGCTGGCACGCCGCCGGATGCGCCCACGGTCATTCTGATTCAAAACGCCACCATTATGACCGTCTCGCACGGAACCATCGAGCACGGCTCTATCCTTATTAGGGATGGCAAAATCGCCGAAGTCGGCCAGTCCATCACGGCCCCGAAAGACGCTCAAGTGATTGACGCCGCAGGGCAATTCGTCATCCCTGGCATCATTGATTGCCATTCGCACATTGCGGCGGAGGCCATCAACGAGGGCAGCGTTTCGGTTTCCTCGATGGTGAACATGACGGAGATTCTGAATCCGGATGACATTGATATTTATCGCGATCTCGCCGGTGGCGTTACTTCCGCCAACATTCTTCACGGTTCGGCCAACTCCATTGGCGGCCAGACACTGGTGATCAAACTCCGCTGGGGACAGCCGGCTACGAAGCTTCCGTTCGAAGGCGCGCTACCCGGAATTAAGTTTGCTCTCGGCGAAAATGTGAAGCGTTCGAACTTCAGAGTCCAAGGCCAGCCGACGCGCTATCCGGCCACGCGCATGGGAGTGGAAGAAACCATTCGCGGCGCATTCAGCGAAGCGCGCGATTACAAGAAAGCCTGGGACGACTACAACAAGCGCTCCACGGCCGGCGAGAAGAATCTCATCCCGCCGCGCCGTGATCTGCGCCTCGAGCCGCTCGTCGAAGTGATGGAAGGCAAGCGCTACCTGCACTCGCACTGCTACCGCGAGGATGAAATCCTGATGCTCTTGCGCGTGGCGAAAGAATTCGGCTTCAAAGTCCGTACCTTCCAGCACGTTCTGGAAGGCTACAAAGTCGCGGATGAACTCGCCGCAGCCGGCGTCGGCGCTTCCACTTTTTCCGATTGGTGGGCCTACAAAGTGGAAGCTTGGGACGCCATTCCCTACAACGCCGCGCTGATGACCCGCCGCGGCGTGGTCGTTTCCATCAATTCCGACAGTGCCGAAGAAGCCACGCACTTGAATCAGGAAGCCGCCAAGAGCATGAAGTTCGGCGGCCTATCGCACGATGAAGCGCTGAAGATGGTTACGCTGAATCCCGCGATGCAGCTCGGTATTGATAAGCGCGTGGGGACGATTGACGTCGGAAAAGACGCCGACTTGGCGATTTACAATCACGATCCAATGAGCGCCTACGCGGTCGTGCAGAAAACGCTCATCGATGGCCGCGTCTACTTCGACCGCCAGCGTGATATCGTTGAACGTCCGGCGCGCGAAAAGGAAAAGAAAGCGCTCATCGATAAACTAAAGAAATCAGCTGAGAAAAAACCCGAAGACAAAAAACCGGATGCCACTGTGCCCATCGGGCAAAAGCCTGCCGCAAAGAAACCCGATGATAAGAAATCGGAAGAAAAGAAGCCGGAAGACAAACCCAAGCCTCCGCAATCAAGTGATAGCGATTCGACAATCGCAACCTCCCTCCCAGGAGGTGCGCTGTGAGAATCACTTCCAACACTCTCCGGATCTTGCTCGCGCTCGTCGCGATCTGCGGACTGTCTTCTCTGGCCGCGGCGCAATCAGCAACTACGTACGCAATCACTCACGCAAAGATTTTCACGCTTGCAGGTAGGACCATCGAGGACGGCACACTCATCATTCGTGATGGCAAGATTGCCGCGGTCGGCGTCACTCTGGATATTCCCTCGGGAGCACAGGTGATTGACGGGAAGGGACTGCAGATCTATCCGGGACTTTTCGACTCCGTAACGCAGATGGGATTGCGAGAAATCGGTGCTGTCAGCGCCACGGTGGATTCGACGGAGACGGGAAATTTCAACCCGGACGTCGTCGCGGCTACGGCCGTGTCCCCCTCGAGCGAACACATTCCTGTTACCCGCGCGGCCGGCATCACGGAAGTCCTCGCCGTTCCCGGCAGCGGCGGCTTTGATTCCGGCGGTTCAAGCAATGTGCTCGGCGGTCAGGCATCCGCAATTCACATGGCCGGCTGGGAAATCGACGACATGCTGATCAAAAAGAGCGCTGCGATGGTTCTCAACTGGCCCGAGATCGAAACGGCAAGTTTTGACTTCACTACATTTTCGCGGAAGGAAAAGCCTTTCACCGAGGCCAAACAGGAATACGACAAGCAAGTTGGCGAACTCACCGAGTGGCTCGAGCGCGCCCGCCACTACGCCCAGGCCATGGAAAAGGGCTCCGGTGCCAGGTACGACCGCGATCTGAAGCTCGAAGCGCTTGTGCCCGTCATTCGTGGGGAGCAGCCGTTGCTTGTTTTTGCCGAACGCTCGCGCGAAATTCGCAATGCCGTTGAATTCTGCGATAAGCAGAGACTGAAGATGATCGTCGCCGGCGGTTCGGAAGCTTACAAAGTCAAAGACCTTCTCCGTTCGAAAGGCGTGCCTGTCATTCTCCGGCCGCCGCTTTCGCTGCCGCCCGACGAGGACGATGCCTACGACCGCATGATGACTCAGCCAGCAGAGCTTGCCGCAGCCGGCGTGAGGTTCGCGATTGCCAGCTTCGATAATTCCTTCGCGCGGCGGTTAGGACAAAACACCGCAACCGCGGTCGCTTACGGCCTACCGTATGAAGAAGCGCTTAAAGCCGTCACCATTTATCCTGCGCAGATCTTCGGCCTCTCCGATCAAATCGGCACACTCGAGCAGGGCAAACTCGCCAACCTTATCGTCACTAACGGCGACCCCCTCGAACTTACCACCGACGTGAAATACCTCTTCATCAAGGGCCAGCTCACGTCCATGGACAACAAGCACCTGCGCCTCTACGAGAAGTACGCCAAGCGGCCGAAAGCAGCGAACTAGCCCGCGGCCAGTTCGCGTGGATCATAGGTATTGTGGAGAGAGACGTTCGCCCTTAGCGTCCGTCAAAGAAACTATTCCTTTGCCCACGCGGGAGCATTCATGGCCACTCTGCTGCAGGACCTTCGCTTCGCATTCCGTTTGCTGGGAAAAAGCCCAGGTTTCACTGCCATCGCCATCTTGACGCTGGCGCTTGGCATTGGCGCAAACACTGCGATCTTTACCGTCGTCAATGCCGTCTTGCTTCGACCGCTCGGTTTCCGCGATCCGGCCCGGCTGGTTATCGTGGCGGAAAAAAGCCCTTTCCCCACGATTTCGACTTCCTATCAAAACTTTGTGGATTGGTGCGATCAGAGCCGCTCGTTCGAATCCATGGAAGCCACGCGCGCCACCGGCCTCAGCCTGACCGGTGCTGGCGATCCCGAGCTCCTCACCGCGCGCATGGCCACCGCTGGAATTTTTCCTTTGCTCGGGGTTGACGCCATCGCCGGCCGGACGTTTCTTCCTGAAGAAGACAAAGCCGGTGCCGCTCCTGTCGTGCTGCTCAGCTACGGACTCTGGCAGCGACGCTTTGGCGGTTCGCGGGATATCATCGGTAAACCCATCACTCTCGATTCGCGCCCGCACATTGTGGTGGGGATCCTTCCCGCTGGCTTTCAGCTTTTGCAACCTGCAGACGTATTCGTTCCATTTATTCCTTGGGCCGTTACGCTGCCAGATGATCGCAACTGGCACCCGGGAATTATTGCGGTCGCTAGGTTGAAATCCGGCGTTCCCCGCGAACAAGCACGCGTCGAAATGGTCGGCATCACCAAGCGCCTCGAGCAGCAATATCCCGATTACAACACCGGGACGAGTGCCGATGTGGTTGGACTGCAAGAGCAACTTGTTCAAAATGTTCGCCCCGCTCTGATACTTCTACTTGGCGCGGTGAGCCTCGTGCTTCTGATTGCGTGCGTCAACGTTGCGAATCTTCTCTTGGCTCGCGCTGCCTCGCGCGGCAGGGAAGTAGCCATTCGAACGGCGCTCGGCGCAGGACGCGTTCGCGTGGTGCGGCAACTCTTGACCGAAAGCGTGCTGCTTTCGCTAGGCGGAGGCGCGCTTGGAATTTTCTTGGCATGGGCTTCTCTCGGACCGCTCCTGAAAATATCCGCGGGTAGCGTTCCAGCTGGGCTGCCAATAGCTCTTGACCGTTCGGTTCTCATTTTCACTTTTGGAATGTCGCTGGTCACAGGATTGTTGTTCGGCATCGTTCCCGCATTGCGCACCGCAAGCCGTGATCTCCGAGGAACTCTGAACGAAGCATCGCGCGGATCGACATCCGGCCCCGGGCATCACCGTCTCCGCGGCATGCTGGTCGCTTCCGAAATGGCATTGGCTGTACTTCTGCTCGTTGGTTCCGGACTGATGCTGCGCAGCTTTTCCCGCCTGCAAGATGTTCCACCAGGTTTTCAGCCCGACCATTTGCTGGTCGCCGATCTCCCGCTATCGCAAACGGCCTACTCCAAGCCCGAGCAGCGCTACGAATTCTTCGATCGGCTTGTGGAACGTGCGCGAGCGCTGCCCGGTGTGCGTTCAGCGGGCGCAGCTTCTTTCTTGCCAGTTAGCGGCGGTGGCTCCGTCATCCACTTCAACATTACCGGCCACCCACCGAAAACACCCCACGATTACGTCGCCGCCGGCTACCGGACGATCACACCAAACTATATGGAGACACTCGGAGTTCCTTTGCTCCGGGGCCGGCTTCTTTCCGCTGCCGACACTGAGAAATCCCCCGCAGTCGTGGTGATCAATGCCGCGATGGCCAAAACATATTTTCCAAGTGAGAATCCACTCGGCAAACGCGTGCAGCTCGGCGCCACACCCGACAAAGATGTGCCCACCATGGAAATCGTCGGAGTCGTCGGTGACGTTCGCCCTGGCCTAGGTGTGGACCCGCAAACGGAAATGTATTTGCCGTATCGCCAGGCCGACACGGTTTTGCCGGTGTTTCAACTCTCCGTGGTTCTGCGCACCGCTGGCGATCCGCAACTTCAAACCTCGGCGCTCCGCAGCGCGCTAGGGGAAATCGATCCTAACCAGCCCTTAGTGAAAGTGCGTACGATGGAAGAAAATATGGCCGTCTCGGTAGCCCCGCCGCGCTTCCGCGCGTGGCTCATCGGAATCTTCGCGTCCGTGGCTTTGCTGCTTGCGGCAATTGGAGTGTATGGAGTGATGTCCTACACGGTGACGCAGCGCACCGGCGAAATCGGAATCCGCGTCACACTGGGCGCGCAACCCGAAGATGTCTTTCGAATCGTTGTCGGCGAAGGCTTGCGTCTAGCCCTGACCGGTGTCGGCGTCGGCATTCTCGCCGCTCTTGCTCTTACACGTTTGTTGCAGAGTTTTCTGTTCGGCGTCAGTGCCTACGATCCCCTCACATTTGCAGGTGTTGCGTTGATCCTTACTATGGTGGCAGTAGCGGCTTCCTTTTTCCCCGCTCGCCGCGCCACCATGGTGGATCCCCTGGTTGCTTTGCGCTACGAGTAAGCCGAGCGCCTAATGAGCTTGTTCCTGACGCTCGCAAGTTAGTGTCAGTTCTTCGATCGCCACGTCACTGCCCTTGGCATTCAGCGTCGGACCTGTCCACTTGCTCGGCCACGCATTAAAAAAATTCCAGCGCAACTTCTCCTGACCTTGCGCGTCGAGCAGCACCACGGAACCAGACTGTCTTTGCAGGTTTCCCTGTATCACCGCGAGATGCCATTGATAGAGTTCCTGCGAATCCGTAACGCCCCATTTCAACGTAATATCCGGGTAGGTGACTCTACCTGGCAGCTTGCGAACTGTGGCGGTGTCTCCGCCTTCCCGATACTCGACGACTTCCACCTGCGAGCCCAGCCCGGAACATTCCATGAATCCCGCCTGCTGAATGCCCTGAATCTCGACGCGAAATCGAAAGTTCAGGTAAGGATCGACGCGTTGTCCGCCGGCCATTTTTTAATCCTCCTCGTTTGCGCTACCGTGCATACTCATCTGGTTAAGCTTGGGCTCTAGCAACGAGTTGCACCCCGAAGAGGGAGTGGCATCGGCAAAGCGCCAAGTTTTTTGCATCTTTGGGGAAACTTTTCCCCTTTAATTGCGTTTCATTCCGTGAGCATCATGAAACCACTTCTTCTTCGCCCTCTCAGGATGGTGCAGTTCCTGGCCATAACGTTTCTTTCCGTTTTCGGCTGGATTTCGCTGGCTACTGCTCAAGAAGCGGGGAAAATCGTCGAGCAATACTTGAAAGCGGCGGGCGGCAGAAGGGCACTGACTAAGATCCAGTCTGTGACCCTGGAAGGGACCTTCACAAGCGACGACGGAAAGTCTGGGACGTACACTCTCGATACCAAGCTGCCGAACCGTTACTACTCCGAATTGCTGGTCGGCGACAAAAACCTGATCGAGGCGTACAACGGCAAGTCCGCCTGGCATCAAAATGCCGCCGGAGAACTGGGTACGCTGGTCGGCCCCGAAGGAATGCAACTGGAAGCCGCTGCGCAGTTTTACAACTCTCACCTGCTAGATCTTAAGAAAAACAAAATCACGGTCGCGCTTGTGGGTCATGCCCAAGTGCGCGGAAAAGATGCGCTGCAACTCGAAATAACTACGGCCACTGGCATGAAGCGGCAAGTGTTTTTCGATCCCGAGACGCACCTCATCGTGAAGGAAATGGCAACGGTTGGCGGCGTCGAAGAAGAAATCTTGTACGACGATTACCGCGCCGTCGATGTTGTGAAACTGCCTTACAAAATCGAGTTGCACCGTGGAAACGACAAATACGATATCAGCGTGACGCGCGCCGCTATCAACGGAACCGTGGGCGAGCGCGTCTTTGATTTCCCCATCAAGTCCCAAGTCAAATTGCCCGATCTGAAGGCCTTGTTCAAAGAGATTGACGAAAACCAGAAGGCTATCGACAAGATCAAGGAAAACTACGCCGGATCGCAATCAGAAGAAGAAACGGAATTCGAAAGCGACGGAAGAGTGAAGAAGCATGAAGTCAACGAATACACTTTTTTCTATCTTGACGGGAATGAGATCACCACTCTGGTGAAAAAAGACGGCAAGCCCCTGAGCGACGCCGACCAGAAAAAAGAAAACGAGAAGACACAAAAACGCATCGAGGAACACCAGAAGCGCGAGGCCAAGAAAGAGGCAAAGGAAGAAAAGGCCAAAGAAGAAGGGAAGAACGACGAAAAAGATGATCCGGGAATTGAGGTCTTCCTGCGCGCTTGCCAGTTTGTGAACCCGCGCCGTGAACGTTTCCGCGGCCAGGATGTTCTGGTCTTCGATTTCGAGCCCAATCCCGAATTCAAGGCCCACAAGCTTGTTGAAAAAGTGGCCCAGAAACTGGCCGGAGTTATTTGGGTCGATGAAAAAGCCCACGACGTCGCACGGCTCGAAGCGTATTTCGTTGGCGACATGAAGATTGGCGGCGGCTTGCTGGCAAACCTGCAAAAGGGCACTAGCTTCGTATTCGAACAGGCGTTCATTAATAACGAAGTGTGGCTCCCGACCTATGAAGAGGCCCACGTCGGCGTGCGCGTCCTGCTAGTAAAGGGATTCAAAGTCAATGCTGTGACACGCTACTCCGATTACAGGAAATTCAACGTCGAGACGCTCTCCACCATCGCCAAGCCTAAAGGTGCCGCCGAAACGCCCCCACCTCCACCGACCAAGCCTCAGTAAGAGCCTCCACGCACCCAATCACGCGCCCAACTTTGCTTGAGGTACAATCCCTCGCACGAACTCGATGGGCCGGGCATCAGTGCTCAGTACGCCGAACTCAAGTTTGGAAGGAAACTTATGCTGAAAAACATTTATGCGAAGGCCGCACTTACATTCGGGGCACTCTTTCTCTTTGTGTCTTCAAGCTCAACTGCCCAAGCAAAGCCCGAAATGAAAATGGACGACGCCCCGTTGCGCGTCGCGCTCGCAGGTCTGGCACATGGCCACGCTTTCGGATTCTTCGATCAATTCGGAAAGAGGACCGACGTCCAGGTGGTTGGCATCGCCGAGGCCGATGGGCAGCTCGTCGCGCAATTCGAAAAGAAATACGGACTGTCGTCAAATCTTTTTTACCCCGATCTGGAAGCGATGCTGAAGAAAATCCACCCGCAAGCAGTGCTCGCCTATACAAATACTTATGATCATCGCCGTGTAGTGGAAATTTGTGCGCGCTACGGCGTCCCCGTAATGATGGAAAAGCCGCTGGCGGTCAGCGCCGAAGACGCACACGCCATCGAGAAGGCCGCGCGCGACGGCAAAATCCAAGTTTTGGTGAACTACGAAACGACCTGGTATCGCAGCAATCAAGCCGCCTATGACCTGGTCCACGAAAACGCGATCGGCGAGATTCGCAAAATTGTCGTACATGACGGCCATAGCGGACCGAAAGAAATCAACGTTGGTCCCGAGTTTCTCGCCTGGCTCACCGATCCCAAGCTAAACGGCGGTGGCGCACTCTTTGATTTTGGCTGCTATGGAGCGGATTTGGCCACCTGGCTGATGGACGGCCGCCGCCCGATCTCCGTAACCGCCGTCACGCAACAAATCAAGCCGGATATTTATCCGCACGTGGATGATGAGGCCACGATTGTCCTGACGTATCCAAACGCCCAAGCCATCGTGCAGGCTTCCTGGAACTGGCCGTTTTCCAGAAAAGATATGGAAGTCTATGGGCAGAAGGGCTATGCCATCACCGTTGGACGCGACAATGTGCGTGTGCGTCTTCCCGAAAAACAAGAGACTGCACCGGAAACCAAACCCTTGCCCAATACGAAAGAAGATTCCATTTTCTATCTGCGAGCCGTTCTACTGGGAGGAATGAAACCGGAAGGACAGTCTTCTCTTGAGACCAACGTGATCGTTACGGAGATTCTCGATGCCGCGCGTCAGTCCGCTGCCACCGGAAAAACTATTTTCCTTGCTAGCATCCACTAACGCAAACTTCACCTCATGCAGTTTTGTCGTGCCCTGCCACTTATTGCTTTGCGGGGACAGGCTGCTCAAGCGCCTCGCGCACCTTTTGCCGCAGTGCCCGTGGCGTAAACGGTTTTTGCAGAAACGCCACTCCAGCCTCCAGCACGCCACCTTGCGCGATGACGTTGTCCGTGTATCCGGACATGAAAAGAACGCGAATCCTGGCATTCCGGGCGGTGATCCGCCGCGCAAGTTCGCGCCCGCCTCCCCCTGGCATCACCACGTCCGTAAGTAACAGTTGAATGTCATCCGCGCTTCTTGCCGCAAGCTGCTCCGCATGCGCCGAACTCTCTGCCACCAGCACCGTGTAGCCCTGCGCTTCAAGAATCATTTGTGCCAGCTCGCGCACCGCTTCTTCGTCCTCAACGAGAAGAATGGTTTCCGTTGCCTTCCGATCGGCGGACTCATCCGACGTCACGGATACAGCTTCCACACGATCTCCCACTAGGGGAAGATAAACTTTGAAAGTGGTGCCTGCGCCAGGTTCGCTGTAAACCCAGATATACCCACCACTTTGTTTCACAATCCCATAGACCGTGGAAAGCCCGAGCCCCGTCCCGCGTCCACCCTTGGTTGTGTAGAAAGGTTCGAAAATATGCGCCTGCGTTTCCACGTCCATGCCCACACCGGTGTCGGAAACCGCGAGCATCACATAGGGGCCGGGCTTCACTGAAACATGGTCGCGCGCGTAATTGGCATCCAGATCCACGTTCGCCGTTTCGATTCGCAGAAGTCCACCCTTAGGCATAGCGTCGCGGGCATTCACTACCAAATTCATGATCACTTGTTCGACTTGCGCAGGGTCGGCCTTAACCGTTCCGATATTCGCCCCGCAGGTCGTCGTCATTTGAATGTCAGCGCCCATCAATCGGCTTAGAAGTTTGTCCATCCCTACAACAATGGCATTCAAGTCCAGCGCTTTCGGCTGCAAAACTTGTTTGCGCCCAAAAGCCAGCAATTGGCGAACAAGATTGGAAGCACGCTCAGCAGCGTTGCCAATTTGGTGGACATCCGCGGCTACCTCCGGCTGAGTGCCAGGGCGATTGAGCGCCATCTCCGCGTAGCCCTTGATGATGGTCAGCAGGTTGTTGAAGTCGTGAGCGATGCCACCGGCAAGGCGTCCGACAGCCTCCATGCGGCGCGATTGCTGTAGTTGCGTCTCCAAAAGTTTTCGGTCCGTAATGTTGACGATCAAGCCTTCCATCACCGGATGGCTGTCGCCGCCCGGCACCACCACCGCGTTGTCACTTACCCAGATGATTTTTCCGTCCTTGCGAGTGACGCGGTATTCCGCCTGGAACGGCTCGCCGCGTTTGCTGAGTTCCTCGGCCGCATGAACGATATGGTGGTCCTCCGTAGGTATGTGATCTATCCAATTACTCGAATTGGTAAGCCATTCCTCCGCGGAGTATCCAAAAATCGCTTCGATCTGTGGGCTGACGTACAGCCAGCGGCCATCGATTCCAATCTCTGCGATGTAGCTGATGGCCGCGATCTGCTCAATGAGCGTGCGGTACTTGGTTTCCGCTTCGGTGCGAGCGCGCTCTGCCTTCACTTGCTGGCTAAGATCGCGGCTCACGCAGATTGTGCCGCCATCGGACAGCGCGGTGATAGCCATTTCCGTCGGGACTACAGTTCCGTCCCCGTGGCGGACGGTTAGGGAGCCGATCCACTTGCCGGTTTGGATCAGTGACTCACGAATCTCCGACTCCACCGGCGCCGCGCTCCGATCCTTGGAGATCTCTCGCCATGATTTGCCGAGCATCGACTCCCGGCTCGTGTTCCCGATCATGCGGGCATACGCCGGGTTCACATAGATGTACTTCCCAGTGGCATCGAGAATAGCCAGCCCGTTCACTGCCGAATCCATCGCCAGTGAGTGTGTCACCAGTGAACTCGCGCTCTTCGCCTCATGGTACTGGCTGATTCCCAGCCTCGCGGCATAGCACACGATGGAAACCCCAAGAAGCGAGAAACGAACCACGCGCCACTCCGCCTCTAGTTGCGAGACTTGCCAAAGAATAATCAACGGCGCGAGGGCAAATGTCGCGTTGGTTAACATCAATTCGCCTAATGTTTTCCGTCGCGGTGGTAATGCTGCTCCCTCCTCGGTGCTCGGCTGCCACTGCGCCGCCCACATCGCTGCGAAGAGAAACGGCAATGTCCAAAACAGGTCGCGCAGTGTTCCCGTCGGCGTCGGGTTGACGCTCTGCGCGTACTGAGCAGCCGCCGCGAAGAGTGACACGATCAGCAGGTAAATCGTGAGACCACCATAGAGCTTGCGAATGTGTTTTTTTCGTGCGCGCAACGCCTGGAAGGCAGCCAGCACGGTGAGCAAAACGTCTTCTAGGTTCTCAACGCGCATCTCTCGCAGAAACGCGGAATGCTCGTCAAGACGATGAGCGGGCAGGTAATAAAACTCGAGATAAATAAAAAAGAAAACGATTCCGATCTGGATGAAATCCAGCGCCGCTTCTGCGTCGACACGCGGCGAATCCTTTTCCTTGTCCAGAAATAGGACCATCGCGATCAGCACGATTTCCATGCCGAACATGAATCGGACCACTGAGGTTGTGGAAGGCTCACTGTGAAGGACCACTTCGTAGTACATCCAGCCCAGGTTGGCTAGCCCCCACATCCCCAGTCCTGCGCCAAACATCAGCCAGAATGGGCGGCTCAAGCCTTGCCCGCGGCGGGATGCCTGTAAGGCCATGACCACGGCAAATCCACAAGCAAAGATTTCCAGAAGATTTGCCAGCAGTGATCCAGACGTAGTGGTGCCTAGAGTTGCCGCTTCAGCAAGATGAAGCGCAACTATCACAGCCGCAAGGATCAGGGGCTTTCGGGGCATTCCTTGTCGCACTTTCGCGTTTCAAACTGATTTTTTTGCTCAACTCTATTTTAGGGGGAATTCCGCCGAGTTCTTCACAATCCCTGCCAGGGCGTGCCCTGCCAGACAAGGGACGTCCGAACGTACAACCAATGGATTGATTTTGCTCGATCTTCTGACCGGTGCGAGCCTAGCGGCCTTCCAGCGGATAGCGGTCCTGTGACTGCACGGCGGCGGCGACGCGGCGTCGCAAGGCAATCGTGTCAACCGGCGCTCGCTTCGCAAATCGCTTGAGCACCGCCATTTGCGTGGTCAGCATGTCGCCTTCGTGGACGGCGGCGATCGCGCGCTTGGCTTCGTGCTCGGCCCGCTCCGCCGCGTCGTTGATGAATACCCGCGTGGCGTCGATCATCGTTGCCGTTGCGGATTCGCCCTTTGCAGCGGCGGCTTTCTGCGCACGCAGCAGGCACGACTCCATCGCATAAATTTCCATCACTACGTTCGAAAGCGCGCCAATCAATTCCTGCTCATCGGCAAGTTTTTCGCGGAATTTTTGGACTGCTCCGCCAGCAGCTTGCAGAAACATCTTCTTGGCATTGGCCACCACCCGCGTTTCATCCGCGAGGACGCCTTCCGGTGCCTCCTCGAACGATGGCCCAGCCAGAATTTCATCGGCCAGCTTCATGGCCGCAGGAATCAGCGCAAGCTGTCCGGCCATCGCGCGCTTCATTAGCATCTGGATGATTAGCATGCGATTGATTTCGTTGGTTCCTTCAAAAATGCGGTTGATGCGCGAGTCGCGATACGCGCGGCACACCGGATAGTCCTCGTGGAATCCGTAACCGCCGAAAATCTGCACTCCTTCATCCACCACGAAATCGAGCATCTCGCTGCCATATACTTTCGCGATGGAGCTCTCAATCGCGTATTCCTCGAGGACCTTCATCGTGTTCTGAATCTTGTCGCCGGAGCCGGAAGCCGCAGCCATCGCCGCTTCAATATTCCCCGCCGATCGGTACACCATCGATTCCACCGCGAAAATCTGAATGGCCATCTCCGCCAGTTTTTCTTTCATCAAGCCGAAATCGCCAATCTGCTTTCCAAAAGCTTTGCGCTCCTTGCAATACTTCGCCGAAGTCATCAGTACGTGTTTCGAACCACCAACCGCGGAAGCGCCCAGCGTGAATCGCCCCGCATTCAGAATGTTGAATGCCACGATGTGCCCGCGTCCGATTTCATGCAGCAGGTTTTCCTTCGGCACCATGCAGTTTTCCAGGAAAATCGGCGTTGTCGAACTCCCGTGAATGCCCATCTTGTGCTCTTCGTTGCCGGGTTTGAAGCCAGGGAACGTGCGCTCCACGATAAACGCCGTGAATTTCTCACCCCCGACCTTCGCGAACACAATGTATACGTCCGCGAAACCGCCGTTGGTAATCCACATCTTTTGCCCATTCAGGACGTAATGCGTGCCCTCGGCGTTCAGTTCCGCACGAGTTAGTGAATTCTGCGCGTCTGAACCAGCCTGCGGCTCGGATAGGCAGTACGCCCCAATCCACTCGCCGGTGGCCAGCTTCGGCAAATATTTTTTCTTTTGCGCTTCTGTCCCGAAATAAACGATCGGCAGCGTCCCAATTCCCGCGTGCGCCCCGTGCGTCACCGCAAACCCGCCGTAAATCGAAAGTTTCTCCGTCAGCACTGTCGTGGAAATCTTGTCCAGCCCTGCGCCGCCAAACTCTTCCGGCACGCCGCCGCCCATCAATCCGACTTCGCCGCCCTTTTTCACCAGCGAAGCCATCAAACCAGCCTTCTTGTTTTCCAAATCCTTGATGAGCGGGAAAACTTCCTTCAGTACAAATTCCTCCGCGGTTTGCCCGATAAGCCTCTGATCGTCCGTCAAATCCGCTGGCGTAAATACATCGCCCGGCTGCGGCGATTCCAGGAGGAAGCTTCCTCCCCTTGCTGCCGGCTTCGTCAAAGTAGCGGTGGCCATCTTGGTCGCTCCTAGCAGAAAGTCTCTGTAACTGGATTTTAGTCAATCGGCTGTCTGAGGCTCGCAACAAATCAATTCACCCCATTTTACTCTCCCATTCCACTCCAGTAAACACCGTTAAGTTGGACATTTCTACCTACCTGGTACTGGAAGTCAGCGGCGTTTTGTTAATGAGCTCTGTATAACCTATTTGGAATTCGCCGAACGCAAATCGACGAATATATGTTAGAGAAATGAATTGGTTGCTGGACGACTGTCACCGTAGGTACTATTCTCGCTGTGCGGGAACATCTAAAACTTGATTCAAAGGACTTTTGTTGGTTGGTGGCGCGCCCGGCAAGTCTTATTAGCCTGTAGTGCACCCCGCTAAAACTGGACACCTCATCTAGGTAGAATCAGGGCCTCCAAACAGGAGGCAACATGGGCAGGAAACCACGCGTAGATCGAACCCCGGAAGAAAAATGGCAG
>JBGPDI010000006.1:0-88384 GCA_041482215.1 Candidatus Acidiferrum sp.
CGGCGACGGCGCTGACCGTGCCGGACCCGATTCCCGCTTCAGCGTCCTTTGCGTCCATCGTGAATCGCGTGGAGCCCGCCGTAGTAAACATCGCCACGACTCAGGTAATGGAGCGCAAGCAGACTTCAAAGAAGCGCCGCGCGCAGCCTAACGATCAGCAGCAGGAAGATCCCATGCAGGATTTCTTCGACCGATTTTTTGATGGACGGCAGGACGGACCGCCGCAAGCCGAACGTAGCCTCGGTTCCGGCGTAATCGTGGACAAGCGCGGATACATCCTGACGAACAATCACGTAGTGGAAGAAGCGACGAAAATCCAAGTTCAATTAAACGGGGACACGACACGGTACACCGCGAAGCTCGTGGGAGTGGACCAGGAAACGGACCTGGCAGTCATCAAGATTGACGCCAACAAGGATTTGCCCATCGCGAAGCTCGGCAATTCGGATGGCGTGCAAGTGGGAGACTGGGTGCTGGCGATCGGTAGTCCTTTTGGATTGCAGGCCACCGTCACTGCCGGAATTATCAGCGCCAAGGACCGCGGCGGAATCGGGAATCGTCAGTTTCAGCGCTTTCTGCAGACCGATGCAGCGATCAATCCGGGAAATTCGGGCGGACCACTTGTGGATCTTGCCGGGCAGGTAATCGGAATCAATACTGCAATCATTACCGGCGGACGTGGCTATGAAGGCGTAGGCTTTGCGCTTCCGTCAACGACTGCAATTAACGTTTACGATCAAATCATCAAGCAAGGACGCGTTACGCGCGGCTCGATTGGCGTCAGCTTTCAAGAAGAATTAAGCACAAATGCGATCACGCTGAAGTCGCTGGGCGCTCCTTATGGATTGGTGATTGAGGACGTCGCGCCGGGCAGTCCCGCCGAGAAGGCTGGATTGAAGGGCGGCGACGTGATTACCAGCGTTAACGGCCAGCCAGTGAAGACTGGGAACGACTTGGTGAATCCAATTGCGCAAGCACCCATTGGCAGCAAAGTGAAACTTACCTACATTCGCGACCGCTCGCAGAAGGAAACAGTTGCTGAGGTGGGAGACCGCACGCGCGTATTCCCGAATTCGGCGGGCCGACTGGGCGACCAACCCGGGGAAGCGGCACCGCAGGAGTTTGGTTTGCACGTGGAAGAGCTCACTCCTGACCGCGGACACCGCATTGGAGTAGAAGGCCAGAAGGGTGTCATGGTGGTTGAAGTGGAACCGGCTTCGTTTGCCGATGATTTGGGATTTGGCCGCGGAGATGTGATTTCGCAGGTAAACGGTGAAACGGTAAGTTCTGTTGCCGACTACCGCAAAGCGGTTTCAAAACTCAAGCATGGCGAAGATATCGTATTCAAGGTTCTGCGCAAGCAGGACGCTGACCGGATCCTGACGCTTTTTCTGTCGGGTAAAGTTCCGGCTGACAATCAGCAATAGCATTCGAACGGCAAGCAGTACAAGCACCTATGCGAGTGCAAAAAGCGACACACCTGGCCCTGACGCTGCTCGTAGCAGCCGGGCTGGGTGTGTGCGCATCACCGGCGGCAGCGCAGGCCGCAGCACAAAAGAGTTCCACGACATCCAGTTCCAAGCCGGCGAATTCCACGCATCGTAAGAAATCGTCTAGAAAGACTACGTCATCGAAGCGAGAGCGAGGGCAAAAAGCTCCCACTCCCGAGCGCATTTCTGAAATTCAGCAGGCTCTTGCGAAAGACGGATCGTTCGGCGGGAAGCCAAATGGGAAATGGGACGAGTCCACGATTGAAGCGACGAGAAAATTCCAGGAAGCGCATGGGCTGAATCCCTCGGGGAAGCTCGATGCGAAAACGTTACAGAAATTGGGTCTTGGGTCGGAGACTGCAGGAGTCGCGGCGCCCACGCCACCCATGAGTTCTTCTTCCCTGCGAAAAACGACAGCTGCAGAGACGGCACGCAGCCAACCGTAGTCCACAGCAGTTCTCGATTGCATTCTACTGACAACTGAAATAGAAGACAGACCCTGGACCGTATACGTGCGTGCGGAGGAGTGGGTTTGCCATGAAAACATTTAGAGTCCTGCTGGTGATGATTTTCATCTCGCTGTGTGCGAACGGGCTTTACGCACAGGAGAAGCCGAATGCCAAGACCGTCAAAGCCGTGCGCTTTGGAAAACTTTGGGATGCGAAAGGGAAGTTGTGGATGAACGCTATCGTGATCGTGGAGGGCGACAGAATTCGTGCGGTGACGACGGATGCAGCTGCGATCCCTGCTGGCGCGGAGATTATTGACCTGTCGAAATACACGGGGCTGCCGGGGCTGATTGACGTGCACACGCACATGACGATGTACACGGATGAGACTCCGGGTGAGCCGATGTTGAAGCAACTGCCCAACAATCCGCCGGCGGTGGAGGTGTTCCTGGCGCGAAAAGGCGCGATGCGAACGCTTGAGGCGGGTGTGACGACGGTGCGCGATCTCGGCGCGGACCAGTACATGGACATCGCCATGCGCGACTTAATCAACCGCGGGGAACTGATTGGGCCGCGCATGTTTGTTTGCGGGTACGGGCTGTACATCACGAATACACCTTATAAGCCGGGACTGAATCTTCCGGCGGGTGGGATCGCTGATGGCGTTCCAGAAGTTTTGAAGGTGGTGCGGCAGCAGATTGCGGCGGGCGCCGATGTAATCAAATTGTACGGATCGACGGGAACGGATGACGATGTGACGGGATTTGAGACGTATACCTACGAGGAGATGAAAGCGGCGGTGGAGATGGCGCATCAGTTTGGGAAGAAGATTGCGATTCACTCGTATGGGCCGGACGGGGCGCGGGACGCGGTGCGCGCGGGAACGGATTCGCTGGAGCATGCGACAGATATGGATGACGCGACGATTCAGGAGATGGTGAAACGCGGGACGTTCTATGTGCCCACCATTGATCACAACCGCTATTACCTGGACAACTGGCAAAAGATTGGCTATGCGAACGGTTTTCAGGAGAAGAGTAAGGCGTTCATTGAGCGCAATTTGGAGACGGCGCGGAAGGCGCACAAAGCGGGAGTGAAATTCGCCATGGGCTCGGATGCGATTTACACGATGTTCGGACAGAATACGCGCGAACTGGGCTGGTTTGTGAAAGCGGGAATGACGCCGGAGCAGGCGCTTCGAACGGCAACGACGAATGCAGCTGAGTTACTTGGAAAAGAAAAAGAACTCGGGGCGGTTGCGCCGGGTTATTTTGGCGACTTGGTGGCGGTAGAAGGCGATCCACTGGCCGACATTAATGTCGCGATTTATAACGTGAAGTGGGTCATGAAGGGCGGCGCGGTGGTGGCGGACAAGACCAAGGAACAAGTTCGCAAGTGATAGACCGAAGCCGATTTCAGGCTTTGTCAATGCGGTGTATATGCCAAGCGCGTGCTAATTGGGCTTTAGCGGGCTGTAACCGTCGGGCAGACTGTAGGCGAAGCCACGCTCTCCGAAATTGACGTCGAGCAGGCGAGACTTGAGAAAGTTATCGATCGGCACGCTCGAGTACAGGATGCCAACGGAGTCACGCCCCAGGGTGAGGTTGAAACCACCGGAGCTGCCGGGAAGTCCATTTTCCCATTCTCCATTTTTCCTGGTGTACAGCTTGGCGTTATCCAGGTCGATGCCATAGCCGAGCGTGTAGTGTGCGACGTTGTTATCCGTGCGGCGGATGGTGATGAGACTTCCGCTCATGGCGCCATGCTTATTCACCACGCCATTTTCGATGACCAGCTGGAGAACGCCGACGGAAAAGGTAGCGTCCGCTAGTTTTTGAATGCCAGGCTCGTCGACGGTGACCTCAAAATACCATTTGCCTTTGGTTTTGTGTTCGAGCGTGAAGAGATCGTAGACCGGTGCCGTGTCGGAACCAGCGGCGGGGGCAGACGCGGCCGGGGCGACGCTATTGGATTTTTGATAGCTATAAAGCGCCTGGACACGGTCATTGGTAAAGCGCACAACGCAGACAGTCTGCTGATAGTCACGCAGGAGATCGGCGAGCCAGGCTTCGCGCTCGCCCTTACTCCACGTGATGCCGCAGTCCTGGTCGCGCATCTTGATCCAGGAGCGCTGATCGTTGCGAAGGGTAATGCGGTCATCCGGAGAGAGGGACTTCATGAGGTCGCCGTAAACTCGGTTGATGGTGCGGTCGGAGCCGCGCAGTTCGTCGCCGACGCATTGGGCGCGTTGCGTGCTGGTCTTGGGATTGTCGCACCGGGCATGGGCGCTGCTGGGCGTCAGCGCGAGAAGCAGAGGCACTGCTACCAGCGCAAAGACCATCGTGGACCGATTTCGCATGGAAAGCTCCTTGAGCAGACTGGCGGTGATGAAAACCTGGATTTTCTCTCCAGCCAGAGTAACAAGGCGAAATCTTAGGCGTCTATCGGGGAAAGAGCGGCAGTTGACGGAAGCTGCAACAGCGGACACGGACTGAGCCGTCACAGATAAGCGCGACACGCAATTGGGCCGTGGTCACTGATAAGACTTAAAGATCGAAAGCACTAAGCATCCTTCACCGTTCCGGAATCTCAACCTCGCAGTAGGTGCCGGGCTTTGCAGCGTTTACTGCGGCCACGACGCGATCCACATGGTGACGCAGCACCGGCCACTGCGGATTTCCCAGGACGACGATCGCAATCTTGTATTTCATTAAATTCTGCTGGTTTCGGATGTTTTTGTCGGGAGTGACCAACACTTCGAACCCGGCTTCCTCAGCGGCTTTTAGCAAATCGCCGTTCTTGAGCTTGTCCCACCCTCGTTGCCAAGCAGTTTCAACTGTATGTCCCTTAAGGAAGGGACGGATAGGGATCGGAGTACTCTGGTCGAAAAGAACCAGCATCAGCGGGCAACAGACGATGAAGGAGTCACTTCAAGGCTGCGAGCGGCAAATTCGATGACGGCTTCGACTTGTTGGCGGTCCAGACCTTCGAACCATTCCATAATCTCGTCAAGGTTGGCGCCGGCTTTCAGATTTTCAAAGATGATGGAGACGGGCATACGCGTGCCCTTAAGCACCCAGGCGCCGCTTACCTTGCCCGGGATGCTTTCTACCGCAGGGCATTGTGACCAATCCAGCGCTGCCACGGAAGGATTCTCCTTTCGATCATTCTATACCTTTTCGCGGGTCAGTGCAGATGCCAGTGTGCTCTGAACAATGTGAAATGGGTGATGAAGGGCGGGGCGGTGGTGGCGGACAAGACCAACGAACAAGTTCGCAAGTGAAAAAACGAAGCCGATTTCAGGCTTTGTCAGTGCAGTGTATATGCCAAGCGCGTGCTAATTGGGCTTACAATCTGCGATGGAGTAATTTCTGAATGTAGGCCCGAAGTTGTTCAACGTCGGGATTCTCTAGATGAAAGCCTTTGAGCATGGCTCGTGTCAAATTCTCCGCAATATCTTCCACACCGGCTCTCCAATCTGCGAGAGTATGAATGCTCTTAACGGAGATTTCTGGCCGATTTGCTTCATACTGTGACCTGGACCAGCGCATCTGATTGTTCCAGACCAGCCCCCTCCCTCGTGTTCCAAAGAGTGTGACGTCAAGAGTGATGACGTCAGAGTCGGTGAGCAATGATTCATACAGTCTACCGATACAATGAGTCACCTCTGCGAAATAATACGCAATTCCGGGAACTGAGACGATTTTAGGTTCGCTTGCTGCGTTGTACATCAACTGTTTCTTGTAAAACAACCCAGACTCGTTTAGTCGCCAAAAATCCAACATGTCTTCGTTCGAAAAGTCCGCTCCCGGAATGAGGGACTCGAAACCGTCATCAGTTTTCGACAAGTAGTCTGGGCGGTTGTGATGAATGAACAGAAAGGGCCAACCCCTGAAATCGACGTGAGCATTGTGAGCCGCCCGTTCAAGCTTTTCAGGTGGAAATCGATAACGGTCAAATTCTTCCAGTGAGAAGATGGCCTCTGCGAAAAATGTGTAGTTCTTTTCTTTCAGGGGATTGCGAGTCTCAAACTCTATTTGCGCGGCTTTGACCTGCGCGGAGAACTGTTCTTCAACAGATGGCATTCTCTTTACAGTGTTAGTTTCAGCGCCTGTAAGGATGGCGCGAAATGATGCGAGCATAGAATCTTTCCGATTTCGAATTGCTGATTCAATGAGCAATCGGAAGTCTGCTGACGACTTGATTGGTGCGGTCTCATTGTTGTCGGTGCGCACGTACAGCTCACGGTCTCGAAGTACGTCAGGGTAATCCTTTTGGCAAATATGAGGAGTGTCGAGAAACCGGGGTATTTCCAGCACTACAAATATGCAGTCCCTATGAGAGACCTTTTGTACACGAACGTTTATGGGCGGGTCCACATAGTTCTGAACAAATTGGCAAATGGCGGAAGACTCGTAGGTTTTCGCCTGCTCAGCAGTTACTCCGACGAGGTTAAATCCATGGCTCAGTTCGGAAACTCCGATGACGATGTACCCGCCCTCTGTATTTGACATCCCGATGATGTCTTTGACCAGTTCGCAGCGCATCTTTTTGTCATGCGAATCCCACATCACGGGGCCTTTGTAGTCTAGGCTTTTTGACTCAAAATTCCTTTCGATGATTGAGATTAACTCGACGCTCGCTGGGATGATGTTTTCCATACCGTTTCTTGGTCACCGCCAGTACGAATATACGCTTCTAGGCTGCTTCCGCCCACAGCGCGCCGAGCGGCTGGACACACACCAACCGCTGCGGGGCCCCATATGCCGATCTTGCGTGTGGGGCTTTTGACTTTTCCTGTCGCCGTCTTTTCCTTACTTCTTACGTCCTTACCTCACTACCTCGTTTCCGCATTCCTCCGCGGGCAGCGCATAGCTGCCTGTGCCACTAGGATCCCTCCTTACTTCCATTTCCGTTCTTTCTTTGGACGGGAGTGGGGGGAATGAGCTTGCCGGCGGCTAGGTCATCGAGGGCACGGAGGCGGCTGGTGAGTTCGTGGGCGCTCAAGCGGCGGTCGCGGTAGAGCGAGCGTACAAACTCGACGGCGTGGCGCTCGGCCTTCAGCGAATTGCAATCCAGACAGCAGGAGACGAGGTTGCGGTAGGAATTGCTGCCGAGGCTGGCCTGCGGAACGACGTGGTCGAGGCACCGCCTCTCGCGGATGAGGCGGCGCAGACAATAGAAGCAGCGGCCGCCCTCGCGGGCGTGGATGGCGTGTCGGCGCGGCTGAATTTGGAGGAAGTCGATCTCCCCGAAGCCGGTTGCGCCTGAAGGTTGGACAGAGCCCTGGGCTGCGGCCTGGGCAGCACGCACAGCCTGGACTTCGCACGGCAGCCGGACACAAACGACGTGATGGGCCTGGCAACTGCGTTCGACCAAGCGCAATACGCCCCAAGCAATCAGGCGACGAACGGACTCACGAGCGGTACTCGGGGAGAGTCGAATGCGGGGGCCGAGCCAGGACATCGAAAAACGGATGCGGAGCTTGCCTACGAGGCGGCTGTGCCGGAGAAGATGGGAGTAGACGGCGCGGTCGATCACGGAAAAGTTCAGCCGGGGCGCGAGGCGGTCTTCAAAATCTTTCCAGACCTGTGCGGCGTCGATGGTTTTAGTTTTCATAATTTTGGTCCTGAGAGGGAGGTTGATAAGTCGAGAGCTGACAGCTGACAGCGGAAGAAAAGGCAGAGCCTTAACACAGAGATCACAGAGACAAGAGCACAGAGGTCACGGACAAACAAAAACGCCGGCAGGATGCCGGCGCTACGAAATGAGAAAAGCAGAGACGTCTGCAGGAAGCCGACGTAAGACACGGGGGGTAGCGTGGCAAGCCCCGCCACTACAAGGGAAAGCGGCAGCAAGGCTGCCGCACTCCAAAAAAGAAAAAGCCCCGACTGGCATCGGGGCGCACTCTTCTACACTCACTAATCTACCAAACTAGTAATCTCCTTGTCAAGTAAAACTGTGGTACCTTTAAGCTATTGAAGAGAGGCGGTTTAGCCTAGGATGAAACGTGGCGTCGTTCGTGGTGGACAAGACGAAACCGGTGGTAAGTCATTAGATGCTGTCTCACGAATGGTTCTGAGGACGTAAAGACTTTCCTCGGGGGCTAAAGCCCAAGGAAAGTGCGCTCTCTATGTCGGAGCTAAAGCTCCGACCCCCTAAACTGCTATTGAGAGGCAATTTCTAGCAAACGGAAATAGAAACGGGCTAGAAGGCAAATGCGCCCGCCCTCCAGCCCGAGTGCCCAAGGAGAATCTGACACTACCGCTATGACTGGCCGATGGGCAGATTTATGCCGGGGGATCTGGAAAATCTAGAGACCAATGCCCGCGCAACCTGAGTCGTAAGTAGTGGCCTTATTTGACGATGGTGGGGCGCGACGGTAGAATTTAGCTTCCACGACGTAGTGTCTCGCGTGCAGACCCGCAGTGGACCGGACGAAAAGCTAAGCGGCAGGCTTGAGGGATTGAGGAGGAAGTATGGCTACAGCAGTTACGCCTCGGATGTTCAACAATTTTATCAATGGCGAATGGGTGGAATCGCGAAGCGGGAAGTCCTACGAGAACCGCAACCCGGCGAACACCGAAGAATTGATTGGAATGTTCGTCTCCGGAACGGAAGAAGATGCAATTCAGGCGGTGGATGCCGCCAAGGAAGCGTACAAGAAGTGGCGGCTGGTGCCTGCGCCAAAGCGCGCGGAGATCATGTACCGCGCGGCGGAATTGCTGGTGCAGCGTAAGGAAGAGTTTTCCAAGGATATGACGCGGGAGATGGGCAAAGTCCTGGCGGAGGCACGTGGGGACGTCCAGGAAGCCATCGACATGACGTACTACATGGCTGGCGAAGGGCGACGGCTGTTTGGGCAGACAACTCCATCGGAACTGCCAAACAAGTTTGCGATGAGCGTGCGGCAGTCTATCGGCGTGTGCGCCATGATTACGCCATGGAATTTTCCGATGGCGATTCCGTCGTGGAAGATCATGCCGGCGCTGATCAGCGGAAATACGGTGGTGATCAAGCCGGCGCAGGATACGCCGCTGTCGGTCTACAACCTGATACAGGTGCTCACCGAAGCGGGCCTCCCTCACGGAGTGGTAAATCTGGTTAGCGGAAGCGGGTCGAAAGTTGGCGCAACCCTTGCGGGGAGCAGCGATGTGCCGGTGGTCAGCTTTACTGGCTCGACGGGAGTAGGCCGCATCATTTCGCAGACCTGTGCCCCAGAGTTCAAGCACTGCAGCCTGGAAATGGGCGGGAAGAACATCATCATTGTAATGGATGATGCCAACCTGGATTTGGCGGTTGACGGCGCAGTTTGGGGCGGCTTTGGGACGTCGGGACAGCGCTGCACGGCGGCCAGTCGAGTGGCCGTACACAAGAGTGTGTACAAGGAATTCGTGGAGCGGTTTGTGGCAAGGGTGAAGTCGCTGAAAGTTGGAAACGGGTTGGATGCATCGGCGGAAATGGGGCCGTGCATCAACGAGTCGCAACTGAAGACCGTGATGTCGTATGTGGGAATTGGAAAAGATGAGGGAGCAAAGCTGTTGACAGGCGGGAATCGGTTGGATGGCGGGGCTCATTCGAAAGGCTGGTTCCACGAGCCAACGGTGTTTGGAGATTGCTCGCCAAACATGCGGATCGCGCAGGAAGAAATTTTTGGCCCGGTCGTCTCCGTGATTCCGATCGATAGTTTCGATCAAGCCATCGAAGTGGCAAATGGCGTGATCTATGGGCTTTCTGCTTCCATTTATACGCGAAATGTAAATCAGGCTTTCCAGGCGACGCGCGATCTCTACACCGGAATTGTTTACGTAAACGCGCCGACGATTGGAGCAGAAACGCACCTGCCCTTTGGCGGCACCAAGCAAACCGGCAACGGGCACCGTGAAGCGGCCATCGCAGCGATCGATTTCTTCACCGAGTGGAAAACGATCTACATCGATTATTCTGACAAGCTGCAGCGCGCCCAGATCGATAACGCTTAGTTGCTGCTGGCGCGTTGACCACACTTGACACGCTTTCTACAATAGTAGGTAGCGCTCTCTAGCATTGGAGTAGAGTGCTGCTATGAGGAATTCTGCTCTTCAAGAACGGCGGAACCGCCAGATTCTGGCGGACATCGTTCGCGCATACATCGAGACGGGGGAACCGGTATCCTCGCGCGCGATTTCGAAAGGGTTTGAGGAGACGCTCAGTACCGCGACGATTCGAAACGTCATGGCCGACCTGGAGGATGGCGGCTTTCTATATCAGCCGCATACGTCTGCTGGGCGCGTGCCGACGGCGGCGGCGTACCGCTTCTTCGCACAAGAGATTGCGTCGCAAGCCACTATCAGCGTGGTGGATCGGGAATGGATTCAGCGGGAGATGAGCGGCGCGACCAGCGCTACGGAAATCACGGAGCGCGCGGGGCATGTGCTTGCGGAAGTATCCAACGGGCTGGGCATTATTGTTTCGCCACCGCTGGGCAAAACTGTTCTAGAACACGCGCGGATGTGGCTGCTGCCGGACGGCCGAGTGGTGGTAGTGCTGATTTCTCCGGGTGGGAATACGCGGGACAAGATTCTGCGGCCGCACCGCTTGTTTACACAGATGGAGTTGGATGCGACTGCGGATTTCTTGAACCGGCACTATTCGGGATGGACGCTGGAAGCGATTCGCAGCGACCTGCTGCAAAAACTTGCCACGGAGCGTGAACGCTACGAAGGCATCGTGCAAAACGCGCTCTCACTGTGGGACCCTGCGGTGTTGGGAGAAGAATCAACGCTGCACGTCCACGTGGAAGGTACGGCGCAGATCGTTGGCGCAGCGGAATTTGCGAATCAGGCGCAAATGCGCGATTTGCTGGCGGCGATCGAAGAGAAGCACCGGCTTGTGACCGTGTTGAATGCTTGCATTGAAACTCCCGAACCGGTGCACGTACAAATTGGCGTGAAAGAGATTTCCGAGGCGGGCGAAAACCTGGCGTTGATCAGCGCAGCCTATACACGCAATGACATGGTGCAGGGTTCGCTGGGAGTGCTGGGACCGACGCGCATGCACTATGAGCGCGCTATGACGGCCGTGGCTTACGTCGCGCAGCTTTTCAGTGAAGCGCTGGGCAAGATTTGAAAAAACATTGGTTCGGGAGAAGCGAGAAAGTGAGCGACAAGGAAGTGAAGATCAATCTCAATCGCAACAAAGATGCTGACGACGCGAATGACGAGCAATCCCCGGAAGTGCAGGCCGCGACCGCTGACACTGCGAAAGCGGAAGCGGAGATGGCCAAGGTGACGGCCGACTTGGAGGAATTGCGCCAGACACTACTGCGACGTCAAGCGGACTTCGACAATTATCGCAAGCGCATCGAGAAGGAGCGTTTTGAAGATTCCAAGCGCGCGACGGCGCGGGTGATCGAGGGCCTTATTCCCGTGATTGATGGATTTGAACAGGCTCTGGCCGCGCACCGCGAAGAGGAGTACGCGAACTATCGAAAGGGATTCGAACTGATCTTCAAGCAACTTTTGGACAACGTGACGAAACTTGGGGCAGAGAGAGTCGATCCGGTTGGAAAAGCGTTCGATCCCCACCTACACCAAGCGGTGGATCGTGCAGAAACTACGGACCATCCAGACGGCACTATCCTGCAAGTATTTCAGCCGGGATATGTTTTTCATGGGCGCGTTCTGCGCCCCGCAATGGTGCGTGTAGCCGTGCATCCGAGCGGCGCATCGAACGAAGCTGCAAATTAAAGGAGAGCGAAAGTTTCCATGGCTAAGGGAAATCAACGCGATTATTACGAAGTTTTGGGCGTCACGCGCACGGCCGCCGTCGATGAGATTAAGTCCGCTTACCGCAAGGCGGCGCTGAAATGGCACCCGGACCGGAATCCGGAAAACAAATCCGAGGCAGAAGTAAGATTTCGCGAAGCCACCGAGGCCTACAGTGTTTTGAGTGATGGCCAGAAGAAGCAGATCTACGATACCTACGGCCATGCAGGACTTTCCAGCGCCGGCGCCGGCCAGGGATTTGATAACACGGTCTTCCAGGATTTCCACGACATTTTCGGGGATTTTTTTGGTTTTGAGGATCTTTTCGGCGGCGGAGGTGGCAGGCGGGGTCGAGGCCGCGCGCAACGCGGCGCCGATTTGCGCTATGACATGTCGCTGGCGTTCGAAGAAGCATCAGCGGGCGTCACCACTAAGATTAAATTACCTCGGCAGGAATACTGCGAGGCGTGCAACGGGACCGGAGCGAAGAAGGGCACTGGCGTTCAAGCGTGCCAGACGTGTGCCGGCCGAGGTCAGCTGGCTTATCAACAAGGGTTTTTCACGATCACGCGGACTTGTCCAGCATGCCAAGGCGCGGGGCAAATTGTGAAGGAACGCTGCCTGGAGTGCCGCGGGCAGGGCCGCCTCGAACGCGAAAAGACGATTGAGCTTCGTATTCCACCAGGCGTGGATACGGGGACGCGGCTGCGCGTAGCAGGCGAAGGTGAGCCAGGGCCGAATGGCGGTCCCGCAGGCGATTTGTACGTGGTGCTCGAAGTCAAAGAGCATCCGTTCTTCGAGCGACGCGGTGCGGATTTGTATTGCACGATTCCATTGAGCATCGCGCAGGCAACGCTTGGCACCGAATTGCAATTGCCGGGTTTGAACGGGGAAGAGAAGCTAAAAATTCCCGAAGGCACGCAAAGCGGCGCCGTGTTTCGCCTAAAAGGCAAAGGCCTGGCGGACCCACGAGGTGGCGGCAAGGGCGATTTGTATTACCACGTGCGTGTGCTTACGCCTACGAAACTCACGCGCGAACAGCGCAAATTGATGGAGCAGCTTGGGTACACGATAAGAGTCGAAAACAAGCCGGCTGACCGCAACTCCACGATCTTCGACAAAGTCAAAGACATCTTCGGCTAGCAGCCACCCTCCTGAGATAGAATCTCCGCGTGCGGAGACGATTCTTCATTGATGAATTTGTGGGTCAGAGTGCCGTCATGGAAGGTGAAGCGGCGCATCACCTGGGACGGGTGCTGCGCGCGCAAACCGGGCAGCTCTATGAGCTAAGTGATGGCGAGCGCGTGTGGTTGGGCAGAATTGAAAGCGTGGGGCGCGATCGCGTGCAGTTCGCTCTCGTCGAGGAATTGCCTGTGGTCCACCCGACAGTGGACACTACGCTGCTTCTCGCAGTAGTGAAGTTTGATGCGTTCGAATGGGCGCTGGAAAAGGCTACGGAACTGGGAGTAAGCACGATTGTTCCGCTTGCGGCGGCGCGCAGTGAGAAGGCGCTTCTTGCGGCGGCAACCAAGCGGGCCGAACGCTGGAAGAAGATTCTGGTGGAGGCGTCGCAACAATCCCGCCGCCTGCGCGTCCCAGTGCTAGGCGAAATCGCCAGGCCTGAGAGCGCTTTCCGTCTTGGCAGAGAGGGTATGCAAGTGATGCTCTCGGAGCGTGCCAGCGCTTCGCCGCTGCGCTCTGTCCTAAACAGGCAGCGCGCTGCAAAGTCAACGCTGGCAATTGGGCCTGAAGGCGGCTGGACCGATGCGGAATTCGAATCAGCGAAGAGTTTTGGTTTTCAGGAAGCGTCGCTCGGCCGCCTTATCCTGCGAACAGAAACGGCGGTCATTGCCGCACTTGCGTCGCTGAACTATGCGCTTGGCGGCGATTGAGCTGCGCGCTTCTTAAGCACAGGAACGATAGCGAAGTACAGCAGTATGCTGACGCCGAAAATCATCGCTGCCAGTTTGAATCGCAACGTAATCGCGAAACAAAGCTCGCCAACTCCGAAGAGCCATATGAACATTTCACCAGCAAGAGCTTGACCCCAGTGTGCTCGAACGTTGTCGGTTGGAACGCGGGGCGTCAGCGAAGGCCACAGGCGTGGGACGGCTTTCAAATAGGCGCGAAACGAATCGCCCTGAGTCTGAAGAAGCCCGGCCTCCTCGCGCAGAATCAGCCGGTACATGAACAGCACCATTCCAAACACCATGAAGAAGAACCCGAGGCGGCTGGCCATGAACCCGATTCCGGCAGCCAGCGGGATATTTGCCAAATAAAGCGGATTGCGAACGTGACGATACGGCCCGTCGGCGAGAAGCGCTTCGGAATGCTGACTGGCGTCGTGGACGACTTCGGAGCGGAGGTAGGCCGTGGCCCAGGTGCGAAGCAGCGCGGATAGGAATACGAGAAAGGCGCCAACTCCAAAAATAATGCGCAGCCAGAAATTACCCCGATCGCTGTCTGGATCGATCCCCGGCGCGACAAGATGCAGTAATGCGACTGCGAAAGTGACGTGGTCGATGAGGTAAAGGCTGAATCCGCCCCAGATAATAAATCCAATTACCCAAAAGCGCCCTTTGAATTCGAACTCGGTAGCTTGCATGGCGCACATGCTATCTCGCGAAAGCCAGCGTGCAAAGCCATTCTTGATCGCGTGGATGTGCAAAGCGTGCGTTTCTTAGGCCAGGAGGCAACGAAAACAGACGAAAGCGGTATCTTACCTGTTGGCGCGCAACAATTTGCGCGCGACCTGTTCGGGGCAATCGTCGGCGAAATCGAGTCTGGCGCGGCCTGCGAAGGACATGTTATAAATACAAGGCAGCCAAAAATGGAACGCTCGGACGAGAAACATCTCGCTAATGCGCCGTCACCGGAAACACTAGCACCGGCTTCTTCTTCCGTTGTTACTGAAAGCCAAGCCCCCGTAAGTACGACCGCTGAACGTGGGTCGCCGCTGCACTCTCTGCGCACGGAAATTCGCGTTTGGACTCGTGACCTGCTGATCGCCATCGGACTTGCGCTGGTCATCATTGTGTTCTTGTACCAGCCCGTAAAGGTCGAAGGCACGAGCATGGCTCCGTTGCTATCCGACCAGGAACGCATTTTCATCAACAAGTTTGTGTACAGGTTTGAGCCGATTCAGCGCGGCGATGTCGTGGTGTTCTGGTATCCGCTGGACCGTACGAAATCATTTATCAAGAGAGTTGTCGGGTTGGGCGGAGAGACCGTCGAAATTCGTCAAGGACAAGTTTACGTAAACGGGATAGTTGTGCAGGAGCCGTATGTGCCGCCGCAATACGAGGACCTGAGCGACTTTGGCCCCATGCGCGTTCCCAAGGACAGTTATTTTGTGATGGGTGATCATCGCATCAGCTCTAACGATTCGCGTGTTTTCGGGCCGGTAGCGAGCCGCTATATTTACGGGCGCGCGGTATTTGCATATTGGCCGGTCGATCATTTCGGTTCGCTATCAACCACGGAAGCGAACACCAAGTGAATGGCGATATTGAATGAAAAATATGGGAGGCCACACTGACCGAAGTTCAGCACCGACCTGCGATTCTCGCGCTGGAGGACGGGCGCGTCTTTAACGGCCGCGCTGCCGGCGCGATCACGCGCCGCGGCGGAGAAGTCGTTTTTAATACCAGTCTCACCGGATATCAGGAAGTTTTCACCGATCCCAGCTACGCCGGGCAGATCGTCTGCTTAACCTATCCGCACATTGGAAATGTTGGCGCGAATGTTGAAGACGAGGAATCCTCACGTCCGTACATCGAATCTCTGATCGTGCGGGAGTTCTCACAGGTATCTTCCAACTGGCGGTCTGCGGAAACGGCCCAGTTGTATTTGAACCGGCACAAGATTCCGGTGATCTGGGACATTGATACGCGGGCGCTGGTTCGGCACATTCGAAACGCTGGCGCGATGCGTGGCGTTGTTTCGACGGATGGAACGCCGTCGGAGCAATTGATTTTCGAAGCGAAGCAATTGCCGGTCATGGCTGGACAGGAGCTCGCGAGCCGCGTTACCTGCGCGAAGTCCTACGGGTGGGACAAAGGATCCGTGGACGTCGCGATTTCGCCGTGGGCGGAACAGATGGGTGAATCGGACGCGCACGGCGAGACTCGGAAGCATCGCGTGGTGGCTTACGATTACGGGATCAAACTGAACATTTTGCGTTTGCTGGTTGACCACAATTGCGAAGTCTTTGTGGTGCCGGCGCAAACTTCTGCCGAAGATGTTTTGGAGATGAAGCCGGACGGCGTCTTCCTTTCGAACGGGCCGGGCGATCCGGAGCCCGTCGGCTATGCGGTGGAAAATATTCAGAAGCTCATCGGCCGCGTGCCGGTCTTTGGGATTTGTTTGGGGCACCAACTTTGCGGATTGGCGCTAGGTGGAAAGACTTTCAAGCTGAAGTTCGGTCACCATGGTTCGAACCATCCGGTAAAGAATTTGCTCACGGAACAAGTGGAAATCACCGCGCAGAATCATGGATTTTGCGTTGATCCCGAATCGTTGCCGTCGAGCAAAGTTGAAATTACACACATCAATTTGAATGACAGCACCAACGAGGGCATGCGCCACAAGTCGTTGCCGCTCTTCAGCGTGCAGTATCACCCGGAGGCATCGCCAGGACCACACGATTCGCACTACCTATTCACACAGTTCACGGATTTGATGAAGGAATTCGCCCAGCCAGGGAGTTCCCGGCACTGAATTAGGCTCACGGGAGAATATGCCGAAGCGAAAAGACATTAAGAAGATTCTGATTATCGGGTCGGGGCCGATCATTATTGGCCAGGCTTGCGAATTTGATTACTCGGGTGCGCAGGCGTGCAAGGCGCTACGCTCGGAGGGCTATGAGGTTGTGCTGGTGAATTCGAATCCGGCGACGATCATGACAGACCCGGAACTCGCGCACCGCACCTACATCGAGCCGCTGACCAAAGAATATCTCGAAGAGATCATTGCGCGGGAAAAGCCGGATGCGTTGCTGCCGACAGTTGGCGGGCAGACGGCGTTGAATCTGGCAGTCGAGCTTTCGGAAAGCGGCATCCTCGAAAAGTACAAAGTCGAAATGATCGGCGCTTCGTTGCGCGCAATTAAAGTGGCGGAAGACCGCCTGTGGTTTAAGGATGCCTGTCGAAAGATTGGGCTTGAGGTGCCTGCATCGGCGCTGGTGAACAACGCGAAAGATGCCTTGCGGCTTTGCGATCAACTGGGATTCCCGCTCGTGATTCGGCCGTCGTTCACGCTGGGCGGAACGGGCGGATCGATCGCATACAACAAGGAAGAATTTGGCGAAGCCATTGCGCATGCGCTGGACATGAGTCCGGTGCACGAGGCGTTGGTGGAAGAATCGGTGCTCGGCTGGAAAGAGTATGAACTCGAAGTCATGCGCGATTTTCGCGACAACTTCGTGGTGATTTGCACTATCGAGAATTTCGACCCGATGGGAGTGCACACCGGCGACTCGATTACTGTGGCTCCTGCGCAGACGCTGACGGACAAGGAATATCAGCGCATGCGCGATGCTTCGGCCGCAATCATCCGTGAAGTTGGCGTGGAGACGGGCGGTTCGAACGTGCAGTTTGCCATAAACCCGGAAAATGGGCGCATGGTGGTGATTGAGATGAACCCGCGGGTATCGCGAAGCTCGGCATTGGCCAGCAAAGCAACCGGTTTCCCAATCGCGAAAATCGCGGCGCGGCTGGCAGTCGGAATGTCGCTGGACGAAATCCCAAATGACATTACAAAGAAAACTCCAGCGTGTTTCGAACCGACCATTGATTACGTAGTGGTGAAAATTCCCAAGTGGCAGTTCGAAAAGTTTCCCGGTGCGGACAGCACTCTCGGAACGCAGATGAAATCGGTTGGCGAGGTCATGGCCATTGGCCGGACCTTTAAGGAAGCGCTGCAGAAGGGTGTTCGCTCTCTGGAGCCGAGCACGCCGTGGCGCGCGCCATCGGAAACCCCGGATTCTTTGCTGCGGGAAAAACTTGCGACGCCCCGGCCTGACCGGATTCACTGGCTGCTGACTGCCATGGAGCGCGGACTGCCGGCCCAAGAGATATGCGAACTGACGAAGATCGATCCGTGGTTCATCCAACAAATTGAAGAGTTAACAGCGATGAACCGGCGCGCCGCGGCGGTGACGGTCGAGACAGCTTCGAAGGAATTATTGCGCGAGGTGAAACGCAACGGAACCAGCGACGAGCAACTGGCGCAAATCTGGAGGACAACGTCTGCCTCTGTGCGATTGCAACGTGCACGCTACGGTGTGACGCCAGTGTTCAAGCGCGTGGATACTTGCGCGGCGGAATTCGAATCGTTCACGCCATATCTTTATTCGACGTACGAGGATGAAGACGAATCGGATGCCCATGCGGGTCCAAAGGTCATGATTCTAGGCAGCGGACCGAATCGCATCGGGCAGGGAATTGAATTCGATTATTGTTGCTGCCATGCGGCGTTCGCTCTGCGCGAAGACGGTTTCGAAACCATCATGGTGAATTGCAATCCGGAGACCGTTTCGACGGACTACGACACTTCGGACCGGCTTTATTTCGAACCGCTTACGCTTGAAGATGTTTTGGCGATCGTGGAACGCGAAAAGCCGCAGGGTGTGATCGTGCAATTCGGCGGGCAAACTCCCCTTAATCTTGCTCTGGAACTGAAACGCAATGGCGTGCCAATTGTCGGCACGGCTCCAGAATCCATCGATCTGGCGGAAGACCGCAGACGTTTCGGGCGTTTGCTCGATGAGCTGAGAATTCCGCAACCACGCAATGGCACCGCCCTGGTGCCGGAAGAGGCGGCTCGCGTGGCGGGAGAAATTGGAATGCCTGTGCTGGTTCGTCCGAGCTACGTGCTAGGCGGACGCGCTATGGTGATTGCGTATGACGTGAACACTGTGCAGGAATATGTTGCTCAGGCGGCGTTGATGGGCCCCGCGAGGCCCGTGTTGATCGATCAATTCCTGGAAGAAGCGACGGAAGTGGATGTTGACGCGCTGGCCGATGGAACGGATGTGGTCATCGGCGGAATCATGGAGCACATCGAAGAAGCGGGAGTGCACTCGGGAGATTCCTCATGCGTGTTGCCTCCAGTGAGTTTGTCGCCCGCGATTCTCGATACCATTCGCGAGTACACGAAGCGGCTGGCACTGGCACTGAAGGTCGTTGGGTTGATGAACGTGCAGTACGCTATCCAGCGGGATACCGTATTTGTTCTGGAAGTGAATCCGCGAGCGTCGCGGACCGTACCCTTTGTGAGCAAAGCGACAGGGGTGCCACTGGCGAAGGTTGCGGCTCGATTGATGACGGGAAAGAAACTGGCAAGCATGAATTTGCCGATTGCGATGCACAACGGTGTGGCCGAAGTCAGGGTGCACGAATTTTATTCCGTGAAATCACCAGTGTTCCCGTTCAACAAATTCCGTGGTGTGGATACCATTCTCGGGCCGGAAATGCGTTCCACGGGCGAGGTCATGGGAATTTCGACTTCGTATGGACTGGCGTTCGCAAAGGCGCAGCTCGCGGCGGGGCAGCGCTTGCCGCGCAAGGGAACGGTCTTCCTCAGCGTGAACGATCGGGACAAGAAACAGCTCGGAGCGCTCGGGAAAGAACTTTCGTCACTCGGCTTTCGACTGCTGGCTACCCGCGGAACGGCTGCGGCATTGGAATCGGCCGGCATCGAAGCCGAATCAGTTTTTAAGGTGAATGAAGGACGCCCCAACATTGTGGACCTGGTGAAAACGGGCAAGATCGATCTGGTGATTAACACGCCGCTTGGGCGAGAATCCTTTTACGATGAGAAGTCGATTCGGCGCGCGGCAATTCGTTACAATATTCCGTGCATAACCACTCTGGCTGCGGCGCATGCGGCCGCGCGGGGAATTCGCGCGCTCCATGAGCAGGGAACGGAAGTTGCTGCGCTGCAGGATTTGCATCGCGGACAGGCTGCAGCTTCGGGTGTTCCTGCGGGAGATTGAACCATGAATTTTCTCGGTGTTTATTCCGCGCTGACGACGCCGTTCGCAAATGACGGATCGGTTTCGCTTGCAGACTTAAAGCACAACGTTCTCCGATATAACTCTACCGACATCGCCGGCTACACAGTTGTGGGTTCAACTGGCGAGTCGGTATTGCTGACTCGAGCGGAGATGGATTCGATTCTCGCTACCGTCAAGGAATTTACGTCTAAAGAAAAGCAGTTGATCGCTGGCGCAGGTGCAGAATCAACGGCGGAAACGATCGAACGTACCAAGCGTGCGGCAGAGCTCGGATACGACGCGGCGCTGGTGAAGACGCCGTACTACTACAAGACGATGTACAAACCGGAGGTGCTGATCGCGCACTACCGGCGAGTGGCAGACGAATCTCCGATTCCCGTTTTGCTGTATTCGATTCCACAATTCACTGGAATTGCTTTGGGCGCTGCGGAAGTTGCCAAACTCGCGGAGCATCCGAACATTATTGGTATCAAAGATAGTTCGGGAAATGTGATGGGCGTTGGTGATTTTATTGCGGCAGTGCCGTCCACGTTTCAGGTTTTGGTCGGATCCGCGGCAACGGTTTATCCGTCGCTGGCAATTGGTGCTCGGGGAGCGATCCTCGCTCTAGCATGCGCGCTTCCCGAAAAGTGTGTTGCGTTGTTCGATTTGTTCCGGCAAGGCCAGCACGAGAAGGCACGCGAACTACAATCCATATTGGCGCGCGCGTCGAAACTGATCGTTTCCGAACTCGGAATTGCGGGCGTGAAATTCGTGATGGATCAGCGCGGTTACCGTGGCGGTGATCCACGCTTGCCGTTGGTCCCCTTGCAGCATGAACAAAAGAAACGCCTTACTGAGTTTCTTGCGACTTTGGAGCCCGCCGCAGTGCGGGCGTAATTTCGAACAATCGGACTCAATTGATGTTGGGAACCCTGGGCTGTGGCTCTGATAACCTTTCCGTCGTAGTACCATCTAACGGCTCATGGATTGTCGCTCTCTCACCTTCCGACAACTGCCCCATCAACCAAAACTGTTTCTCGATTACCTGGATCATTTTGAAAAGGTGAAGTCGTTCTACGTCCATGCGCCGACGATGCCGGCGGTTACGCGCGCGTCTCGGAAGATGAATTATCCGGGCGATCGAAGAGCAGAAGTAAGTGTGATTTTGCGGAAGCAGAACGTTGCGCTGGGAGCTGGTGCGGAAACGCAGGCAAATCTAGACCGGCTGGAAAAAGGGGCAGTTGCGATTGTTTCCGGGCAGCAGGTGGGATTGTTCAGCGGTCCGGCGTATGCGGTTTACAAAGCGCTTTCCGCTATTCAGATCGCTGAGGAATTGACGCGAGGCGGGACTCCCGCAGTGCCGGTTTTTTGGATGGCGACGGAAGATCACGATCTCGACGAAGTACGTCACGCAACGTGGTTCGACAAAGGGAAGCTCGTTCGGTTTGAACTACCGGCTTCCGCGGAGACAGGGCGTCCGGTAGGGCAGATTCCTCTGGGCTCGCAAATCGAACCGCTGGTTCACGAAGCAGCGGAGTTGCTGGCGAACGAGGGAAGCGATCTGCTGGCGCAGTATTTGATTGAAAGCTACCGGCCGGGAGAAACGTTTGGCAGCGCATTTGGCAAATTGTTTGCGCGATTGTTTTCTCAGCAAGGTTTGATTTTGATGGATCCGCTGGATGCGGGGTTGCACAAAGTGGCGGCGCCGCTCTTTCAGCATGCGCTGGCGGAGCGCGATGCATTGAATGAGAAGCTTCTGCAGCGCGGAAAAGAGTTGGATCGCGCGGGATACGATTCGCAGGTTAAGGTGACTTCGCGGAGCACGCTGCTATTTCGCATGGACGAAGGCGGCCGGCAAGTTGTCACCGCGAGTACGGAGAGGTTTCAAGCGGGCGAGAAGACCTGGGGGCGCGAGGAACTGGTGCATTTGACGCACACGGAGCCCGAGAAATTCAGTCCCAATGCGCTGTTCCGCCCAGTGGTACAGGATTTTCTTTTGCCGACGGCGGCGTATATTGCGGGGCCGGCCGAGATTTCTTATTTTGCGCAATCGGAGGTGGTGTACCGGCATTTGCTGGGAAGGATGCCAGTGATGCTGCCGCGGGCGGGGTTCACGCTGGTTGATGCGAGGGCGAACAAACTCTTGAGGCGCTATGGGCTGACCGCAGAGGATGTTTGGGCTGGACCGCAGGGATTGCGGCACAAGATGGAGGGGAAATCGGTCCCTGCCTCGCTCGGGAAAAACATCGAACATGACCAGAAACAGATTGCGAAGATGCTTGCGAAACTTGGAAAACAGATTGAAAAGATCGATCCAACGTTGAAGGGCACGGTGGAGAGATCTCGGAAGAGCATCGAGTTTCACATCGAAAAGCTGCGGCGGAAAGCGGGGCGCGCGCAGGATCAGAAGGCCGGCCTGATTTCCGAGCATGAGACCTATCTGGAGTCGCTGCTCCATCCTCACAAGGCGCTGCAGTCGCGGGAATTGTGTTTGCTCCCGTTTCTGGCGCGGTGGGGGGCGGGCGGGCTTGGGGAATTGCAGAAAATGGCGACTGGAAAGAAGATCGGGCATCATTTCGTCGTTCAGCTTCCTTAGGATTGGAAAGCAGGAGCCGGCAAGATGCCGGCGCTACAAAATACTCGTAACCCTCCATGCAAATACTCACTGTGAAGACGGACCGGCGGACGCAGCTTGTGGATGTGACCGCGCTGGTCCAGAAAGTGGTTGCAGCGTCTGGGGTTGCGACTGGGACTTGTTATGTCTATGTGCCGCATACGACGGCGGCAGTGACGATCAATGAGTGCGCGGACCCGGATGTGGCGCGGGATGTTGAAGACGCGATGGACCGGCTCATTCCGGCGATGGGGCCGTATCGGCATAGCGAGGGGAATTCGGATTCGCATGTGAAGGCAGTGCTTGTCGGAACGAGTCAGAGCGTGTTTGTGGAAGGCGGTAAGCTGGTGCTTGGGCGCTGGCAAGGGATTTTGTTTTGTGAGTTTGATGGTCCGCGCGAGCGGCGACTGCAAGTGAAGGTCGTGGCTGACTAAGTTGCCTCTCAGGTCAAATGAATTCTGGCTATCGCACAGCGCAGATCGCGAATGCCTGGATGCGGCAAGACAAAGGAAAGAGTCAGGATCTCACGGTTCAGAAGACAGATCCTCAACGACTCGACGAATACCCTCTACAACTCTGGCCATTTTCGCGAAGTCTAGCTTGTCCGCAGTGTCTCTGGGAGTGTGATAGTAGGGATTCCGAAAGATGGCTGTGTCCGTGATCATGATGGCTGGGTAGCCAGCTTGCCAGAACGACCAATGATCGGACCATCCGACTCCGGGCCACTCCACTGGAGCAGCAACGCCTTCGGACGGGAAGCTCGTAGTCTCACGGAAGCTACGGATGGCGCGGCGCACCAACTCAGGCGAATCCGCTTTACCCACAAAACCGATGAAATTGCCCTGGCTGGGATAGAGCCATCCCAAGGCTGCCGGGTATTTTTGGCTGCCCGATGCTTCAGAATAATAGCCGAGCATCTCAAGAGAGAGCATCGCAGACACTGCGGCGTTCTCTCGCTTGAGTTGCCGTGCGTAAACGAGGCTGCCCATCGTGTCGGTTTGGAAAAACGGTGGCTCTTCATTAACAAAAAGAACAAAGCGTATGGTCTTACGAAGCTTACTGTCATGGAGCATTCGCGCCAGTTCTAAGATGGCTGCCACCCCTGTAGCATTGTCATCGGCGCCGACAGTTCCTGGCACACAGTCGTAGTGAGCGCCAACGATTACCGCGCCACTCGCGGCATCATCCCCCAAAAGGATTGCTTCAAGATTGGTAACCTTCTGACCATTCGATGAATAGGAATGCTCTGATACCTCGTAGCCGACCCTGCGGAGTTCAGCGGCCAAGTACTCGGTGACCGCCTGGAGGGATTCAGGCTTATCGGCACTTCGCTCACCAATGGTTACAGAGAGAACGTTCACTTGCGCTGCCAGACGTGCAGCGAGTTCGGACTGGGAGGTGGATAGAAGGGGCAGTGGACCTCGATGGGACCGAAGTGGCATTCGGGTAACACGTAGAATCCAAATCAGCGCGAACACGAGCGCAATGCCGATCACGGCAAAAATTAGAAGCCACAACCACTTGGGAGCAGATGGACGATTTGCTGATTCAAACATCAAGCACCATTTCGCGGCGCTAGGCTATCACCGTAGGACAGCTAGCGTTGGAGAATTTACCGAACTTGGCCCACCTGCTGCTTGGTAACAAGTTTCAAGCGGGGGTGTGCTAAAGTTTTTGGGTGATGAGGAAGATAGGGATTTACGTGCAGGTGCCGTTCTGTCAGACGAAGTGTACGTATTGCAATTTTCATACGGGGGTGGTGGCTAGTAGCAGGTTTGCGCCTTATGTGGAGGCGGTTTGTGGGGAGATTCGGGGGCATAGGGAGTTGTTGAGATCGGCGGGGGTTGGAGACCTCGCGGGAAACGCGCAAAACCCCGTTCGACATGTTGAGGGCATGCAGGAAGGGTTGCGCCATGGAGTGGTCGCTGACACCGTTTATATTGGAGGCGGAACCCCGAGCCTTCTCGATCCCGATCATTTGGCAGATATTTTGGATGAAGTCCGGGCCACGTTTAGTGGGCGGCTCGCCTCAGAAGGCGAGCCCTACAATAGCGGGGCGACGGTATTGGAAGAGGTGACGCTGGAGGCGGATCCGGAGACTGTGGAGGCGGGAAAGGCAGAGGCTTGGGTACGGGCGGGGATCAATCGGGTGAGCTTTGGGTTGCAGTCGTTTGTGGATAAAGAGTTGGTGGCGGCTGGGCGGATGCATCGGCGGGCGGATATTTATCGGGCGGTGCCGATTTTGCGGGCGGCGGGGATAGGGAATATAAGTTTTGATTTGATTGCGGGGTTGCCGTTTCAGACGAAGGAAAGTTGGCGGCAGTCTTTGGATGAGTTGACGGGGCTCTCGCCGGAGCACGTATCGGTTTATTTGCTGGAGATTGATGAGGGAAGCCGGCTAGGGACGGAGCTGTTGGGCGGAGGGAAGAAGTACAGCGCGGGGGCGGTGCCTAGCGAAGATGAGATGGCGGAGTTTTATGAGACGGCGCAGGAGGCGCTGGGGGCGGCGGGGTATCATCACTACGAGATTTCGAATTGGGCCAAGCCGGGATTTGAGTCCAGGCATAACTTGAAATATTGGCGGCGGGAGCCTTATCTGGGATTTGGGGCTGGGGCGCATTCTTTTTCGGGGACGGAGCGGTGGGCCAATGCGCATGACGCGGCGGCTTATGTGGCGGCAGTACAGGCTGGGCGATTGCCAGTGGAGCAGCATGAGACGCTGACGGCGGAAAGTGCGCTTGAAGAGGAATTGTTTTTGGGGTTGCGGCAGTTGGATGGGATTGATGTGGGACGGATCGAGAAAGAGTATGGAGTGACGCTCGCAGGGAGATTTGATCCGTTGGCTTTTGCAGGTTTGGTGAAGAGAGATGGGAGCGTCGTGAGGTTGGCGCCGGAGAGGCTTAGTGTTTCGAATGAGGTGTTTGTGGAATTGATGAGGTAGAAAGACGAAGTAAGGAAGTAAAGAAATAACGACGTAAAGAAGAGAAAGAGAAGGGGAAACGATAACGGAGAGACGCAGAGGGCGCTGAGTTCGGAAAGAGAGAGATTTAACACAGAGTGCACTGAGGTCAGAGCACGGAGAGCACAGAGGCGGAGAAGAGGGGATATGAGTTATACGGTGGCGAAGGGGAATCAACGGGTGGATCCGGACGCGGTGGCGGAGGCGGGCAAGACTGCGGACAGTGTGGTGGATTTGCGGAGCGATACGGTCACGCGGCCGACGGCGGAGATGCGGCGGGCGATGGCGGAGGCGGAGGTCGGGGACGACGTTTATGGGGAGGACCCGACGGTCAACAGGCTTGAAAAGAGGGCGGCGGAGATATTTGGGAAAGAGGCGGCGCTGTTTGTTCCCACGGGATGCATGGGGAATCTGATCGGGATCAAGGTGTGGACGCATCATGGCGATGAGGTGATTTGCGAAGAACGCGCGCACGTAAATTTGTATGAATTGGCTTCGATGTCGGCGATTGCGGGGTGTACCCCGCGGGTGGCTCGGGGGGAAGATGGGATTCTGACCTGGAAGCAGATCGAGACGGTGATACGGCCGAAGATTTATTACGATTCGCAGACGGCGCTGATTTGTTTAGAGAACACTAGCAACATGTGGGGAGGAACGGTTTATCCGACGGTGCAGTTGGAAGATATTTGCGATCACGCGCATGCGGCGGGACTGAAGGTACATCTGGATGGAGCGCGGATATTTAATGCGGCGACAGCGTTGGGAGATAACGTCGCGAACATGACGCGAAAAGTGGATTCGGTGATGTTTTGCTTGTCGAAGGGGCTGGGAGCGCCGGTGGGATCGATGGTGGTGGGAACGAAGGCGTTCATTGAGAAGGCGCGGGTGTGCCGAAAAATGTTTGGCGGGGGAATGCGGCAGGCGGGCGTGATTGCGGCGGCGGGATTGATTGCGCTGGAGAAGTCTCCGGCACGACTGCACGTTGATCAGGAGAATGCTAAGCGGCTGGCGGAAGGGATCGCGGAAACTCCGGGGTTGAGCATTGATCCGAAGAAGGTGCGGTCGAACATTGTGATTTTTGATTGTTCGAAGACGGGAAAGACAGCGGTGGAGTTGTGCGATGCGCTGCATCCTCATGGGGTGTGGGCGCAAGATACGGCGGTGCATGCGGTGCGGTTTGTTACGCATTGCGATGTGGACCGGGCGGGGATTGAGCGGGCGCTGGTGGTGCTCAAAGACGTTGTGGCGAAAACGCAGAGGGTGGGGGCGTAGGGGAATCCCGTGATGCCGGGGGGAAAGCAGATTCCTCGCTGCGCTCGGAATGACAATCCAGAATAATGAAATTTAGGCGAGGGGGCCGGGGTTCTTTAGGTAGCGATCGACGATGGCGTCGGCGGTGCGATAGACGAAAGAGAGAATGGTGGGAGTGGGATTGGCGGAAGCGTTTTGGGGGAAGGTGGATCCGCCGAGAATGAAAAGATTGGGCAATTGCCAATGCTGCAAGTAGGGGTTAACGACGGAGTGGGCGGGAGAATCGCCCATGATGGTGCCTCCCTGGACGTGAGTGCTTTGGTAGCGGGTGGTGTCGTAGGAGCGCAGGCCCGGGAAGGCGTCGATCTCTTCTGCGTGCATGGCCCGGGCGATTTCTACGGCTTTGGGAGTGGCAAAGTCCACCATGTTGCGTTCGTTTTCGCGCCAGTCGAGAGTTAGCCGCAAGAGCGGGTCACCTAGTTTGTCCTTATAGGTGGGATCCAAATCCATGAAATGCGTTTTGTAGGCGAGATGTTCGCCGGTAAAGATGATCACGCCTGTGCGGTCGTAGTAAGAAACCGCGGCTTTTTTCCATTCGGGGCCCCAGGTGACCGTCACCGAGCGAGGCAGAACTCCAAAGGCGCCGATGGGCTGGAAACCGAAACCCCGGGCCGTGAAAAACCCTCCGCGCAAGAAGGGGAGAGTGCCGCGATCGAAGACGTCTCCGTCGAAGTCAGACACCATCGTTCCTGCGGAACCGGAGCCCATGAAGCGATTGAGGGGTTCGGCAAAGAAAGCGGTAGCAGATGGAACGCTGATCTGGTGGGTGAGGTTGCTGCCTACTGTACCGCGACCGGTGGCGGGATCGTAAGGCTCGCCGATTTTGGAGAGTAGGAGAAGGCGGGTATTGCTGAAAGTCCAGGAAGAGAGAATCACGAGAGCGGCTGGTTGGAAAATTTCTTCACCGTTGGCGTCGATGTAGGTGACACCGCGAGCGGCGGGCTTGGTGGTGCCGTCGGTGAGGATGCGATGGACCCAGGCGCCGGTACGGAGAGCCACATTCTTTTGTTTTTGGATGATCGGGAGTAAGAGATTTGTAGGTTGGGCTTTGGCGCCGACCATGCAGCCGAACCTTCCGCAAAATCCGCAGTAGGTACAGCCGCCGCGCGAAATGCCATCGAGGTTGGTGTAGGACTGGCTAATGTTGGCAGAGGGCACAGGGAACGGATGATGGCCGAGGGATTTGGAGGCGTCGCGAAAGAGGGCGGAGAAATAAGGGACTTTGGTGGGAGGAGTAGGGTATTCCTCGCTGCGCCAGCCTTCGAAAATGTTGCCGCCATCGATTTTTTGGCCTCGGAGATTTCCGGCTTTGCCGGAAGTGCCGAGGAGTTTGTCGACTCTGGTGTAGTAGGGCTCGAGTTCGTTGTAGTTGACGCCCCAATCTTGGACGGAATGATCTGCGGGCAGTGCGTTGGCGCCGTATTTTTCAGTGGTGCGGGTGAGCAACTCGAAACAGTCGGGTTGGAAGCGGGGGCACTGGGCGTTCCAGTGTTCACCGGCGCCGCCTACGCCGGCGCCGGGCAAGAAGGAGCCGTGCTGGCGAAGCGGGAGGGCACGCTTGTTGGCGTTGTGGCGGAAGGTGACAGTGTCATGGGAGAGGTCCTGCATCATGTGGAGGCGAATGGCGTAGTCCAATTCGTCCATGGCGTTGGCGTAATCGGCGGATTCGCGGGCGGGGCCACGTTCGAGGACGACGATGTTGAGCGCGGTGCGAGAGCCGAGCTCTTTGGCCATGAGAAGGCCGGACCAACCGCCGCCGATGATGACGACGTCTACGGCGGGGAGAGATTTCATGGCTCGTCCTCGAGGGGACGGTATTTTGCATGAGTGGATTGAGCGAGAGTGAGTGGTTTGGGACGGAAGGCTTTGCCGTAGTATTTCTCGATTTCATCAAGATTGCTCATACGCGGGCCGGGAAAGCCGATGAGTTGCCAGCCGACCATGCCGGCATTACCGCCGTGAACAGGATCGCAGAACATTCCTTCGATGGTGTTTTGGCGGAGGAGTCGGAAAAACAAGGAGGATTCGATTTTTTGGAGGGTCTGGTCTTGTTCGGCGGGAGGGAGGAGGTCGAATCCGGTGAGTGATTTCAGGCCATCGCGGTAGATTTCGCGAGGAGTTTGCTTGCCTTGATAGCCGAGCTCAGCGGGGGCGTCTTCGAACGGCGGTTGCGTGTATCGGAAGCGATCGCGGCCGTAGGAGCCGGCGAGCTGGCGGTCGATGTAAATGGAGACGCCGGCTTCGCGGGCGCCGGGGCCCGATTCGTCTGAAGGAAAGATGCGGGCAGCAGCGGCGGCGACGATTAGAGCTTCTTTTTCGGTGAAGAAACGGAGCGGGACTCGAACTGGTTTGTGTTGAGCGGAGAGAAGCGATGCTTTGCGATCTAGAGTGTAGACGAGGACGCCGCCAAGCGTGGACGCGGAAAGAGTTAGAAAATGGCGGCGGCGCATGCGTGGGAGTCTAGCAGAAGGGCGAATGGAGAAAGAAGGAATTACAGATTTCGGCGGGCGGAATTTGACGAAAGTTGCGATGATGGAATCGGTGGGAGCGGAATAAGGAAAGTGAGTCTACGGTATGTATAATATTCTGAGCAAGTACAGTGAGCGCAGTTAGTTGAACGGGAGCGATTGTGGAATTTGGCCTAACTGAGGAACAGCAGCAGCTACGCCGGAGTGTTCGGGCGTTCGCCGAGGGCGAGATCGGTCCGCACGTAATGGAGTGGGATGAGGCTTCCCATTTTCCCGCGGAGATCATGCCGAAGTTGGGAGAGATGGGGCTGCTCGGGGTGATTTTTCCAGAGCAGTATGGGGGAGCGGGGCTGGGGTACATCGAGTACGCGCTGGCGATTGAAGAGTTGTCGCGAGTGGATGGATCAGTTGGGCTAATTGTTGCGGCGCACAATTCGCTTTGCTCAAACCACATTTTTAAGTTTGGGACGGAGGCACAAAAGAAAAAGTATCTGGTGCCGTTGGCTTCGGGGAAGGCGATTGGGGCGTGGTCGTTGACGGAGCCTGAGGCGGGCTCGGATGCCGGTGGTACGAAGACGACGGCGGTGCGCGATGGGAAGCATTGGGTGCTGAACGGTGCGAAGACTTTTACGACGAACGGCCACTACGCGAATTATTGCATCGCGATGGCGGTGACGGATAAATCTATGGGTTCACACGGAATCAGCGCGTTTGTTTTGGAAAAAGGAATGCCGGGGTTTAAGCCGGGGAAAAAAGAAAACAAGCTGGGGATGCGAGCGAGTGACACTTCGGAAGTGATTTTTAGCGATTGCCGCGTGCCGGAGGAAAATTTATTGGGGCCGGAGGGCGAGGGTTTCACGGGCAGCTTGAAGATTTTGGATGGTGGACGGATTTCGATTGCGGCGTTGGCTTTGGGGATGGCGCAAGGTGCACTTGAGGCGGCTACGAAGTACGCGAAGCAACGAAAACAGTTTGGGCAGCCGATCAGCGAGTTTCAAGCGGTGCAATTTAAACTGGCGGATATGGCTACACAGGTCGAAGCGGCGCGATTGCTTGTGTATCAGGCTGCGTGGCTGGCGGATAAGAAGGATGTGCGGTTCACGCGGGAATCGAGCATGGCGAAGCTCTTTGCGAGCGAAATCGCGGTCAGCGTGGCGAATGAGTGCGTGCAGATTCACGGCGGGTACGGATTTATCAAGGATTATCCAGCGGAGAAATATTACCGCGATGTGAAGCTCTGCACGATTGGCGAAGGCACGAGTGAGATTCAGCGATTGGTGATTGCGCGGCAGCTGCTTGGCAAGAAATAATAGGGGATGCGGCTGCTCTCTCCAGAAAGCTCCACAGGAAAAGTATGAGTCTGCCGGTCGAGAATTGGGCGGAACAAGTGCGCGCGGGGGATGTGCGCGCGGTATCGCGGGCGATCACGGCGATTGAAAACCATCAGGCCCAGGCGGAGGAGCTGCTACAGCTGCTTTTTCCCCACACGGGGCGGGCATATCTTACCGGTGTCACGGGTGCGCCGGGAACGGGAAAGAGCACCCTGGTGGATCGGCTGGCGACGTATCACCGAAAGAAAAAAGAAGAGGTGGGAGTGATCGCGGTGGATCCGACGAGTCCGTATTCGGGCGGGGCGATTCTGGGCGATCGGATTCGAATGCAGGGTCACGCAGGGGATGCGGGGACGTTCATACGGTCGATGGCTACGCGGGGATTTCTTGGCGGGCTGGCGCGAGCGACGGCGGAAGTGGCGCTGCTGCTGGACGCGGCGGGGAAGAAACATGTACTGATCGAGACGGTCGGTGTGGGGCAAGATGAGATTGACATCGTGCGGCTGGCGGATTGCGTGCTGGTGGTGATGGTGCCGGGGCTTGGTGACGACATTCAGAACATGAAGGCCGGGCTGATGGAGATTGGAGATATTTTTGTTTTGAACAAAGCGGATCGGGAAGGCGCGGACCGGCTCGAGCAACAGCTGCTGGGTATGATGTCACTGGTGATGCCGCGAGACGGTTGGCACCCTCCGGTGGTTCGAACGGTAGCTTCGGAAAACAAGGGAATTGAGGAATTAGCGGAGACGGTAGGGAAATTCCAGAAACATTTTGAATCGAGCGGGGAACGGCGGAAAAAACATGTGGAGCATTGGAAGAACCGTTTGATTGAGTTGCTGGAATCGCGTTTACTGGAACGGGCTTTGGGCGGTGCGGGCGGCGAAGCGCGTTTGACGGAACTGGCTGGAGAGGTGGCGGATCGGAAAAAGGATCCATTTTCGGCGGTGAACGAGATTCTGAAGAAGAGCGGGTTGCAAGGCTAGAGGAGACGAAGAAGATGACGGCGAAGAAAGCCAAGAAGTCGAAGAGCGACAAACCCGATGTTCGAGCGACGATTGGAATTATCGGAGGCAGCGGGCTTTATTCGATGAATGGCCTGACGAACATGCGTGAGGTTCGCGTGAAGACGCCATTCGGCGATCCTTCTGATGTATTCGTACTTGGGACTCTAGAGGGGAAGCGTGTGGCATTTCTGGCAAGGCACGCCCGGGGGCACCGCATCCTGCCGGGGGAGATCAATTATCGTGCGAATATTTATGCGATGAAGTTGCTGGGAGTGGAGCGCATTATTTCCGTGAGCGCGGTCGGTTCGCTGAAGGAAGATTTGCGGCCAGGGGAGTTTTTGGTTCCGGACCAGTTTTTTGACCGCACTAAGAATCGTGCGTCTACTTTTTTTGGTGATGGCATCGTTGCTCACGTGGCGTTCGCTCACCCGACCTGCGGGCAAGTGTCCGGGATACTATCCGACGCGTGCGTGCACGAAGCGATCAAAGTGCATCGGCGGGGAACATATGTTTGCATCGAGGGGCCGCAATTTTCAACACTGGCGGAGGCGGAAGTACACCGGCAGCTTGGTTTTGAAGTGATCGGCATGACCAACGTGACGGAAGCGCGACTGGCGCGCGAGGCGGAGATTTGTTATGCGACGATTGCCATGATCACGGACTTTGACTGCTGGCACCCCGAGCACGAGTCGGTCACGGCTTCGCAGATCATCGCGACGCTAGTGCAGAACGCAGAGAATGCGCAAAAGGTGCTGCGAACAGCTGTCCGTGAGTTGCCTGCGAGTAGGTCGTGCAAATGCGGGGCGGCGTTGCAACATGCACTGGTTACGGATTTGAAGATTGTTCCCAAAGCGACAAAGAAGCGGCTTGCAGCCATCATCGGAAAGTACATTTCTTAGGAGAACACATTGTCCTTACTCGTCGTGGGTTCAGTTGCGTTTGATGCGCTGGAAAGTCCTTACGGAAAGGTGGAGCGGGCGCTGGGTGGCGCGGCTACTTATTTTGCAGTGGCGGCCAGCTTTTTTACACACGTCAATCTGGTGGGTATCGTGGGAGACGACTTCACGGAAATAGATGCCCGGATCTTTCACGGGCGTACCATCGATATCGAGGGCTTGGAGCGTGCAACGGGGAAGACGTTTTTTTGGGCTGGAAAGTACTCACAGAATCTGAATGAGCGGGTGACACTGACGACGGAACTGAACGTTTTTTCGGAATTCAAGCCGCGGTTGCCGGAGAAATACCGTAAATCACCGTACGTTTTTCTCGCGAACATCGCGCCGGAATTGCAGCGGGACGTCCTGCACCAGGTGAAGAAGCAGCCCAAAATCGCGGCCCTGGATACGATGAACTACTGGATCGAGCGTTCGAACGCAGAGCTGCGGGAGACGCTGAAGCACGTGGATATTTTGATGATCAATGATTCGGAGACGCGGGAACTTTCCAGCGAGCACAATCTGTTACGGGCGGCTAAGCACATCTTCAAGATGGGACCGACGACACTGGTCGTAAAGCGCGGGGAATATGGCGCGATGATGGTAGACAAGCATGGCGTCTTCTGCGTGCCGGCATTTCCGCTAGAAGAACCGCACGACCCGACGGGAGCTGGGGATAGTTTCGCGGGCGGGTTCATGGGCTACCTGGCGGGACGCGGGGACAAGAGTGATGCCTCCCTGCGGCGTGCCATGGTTTATGGCTCGGTGCTAGGAAGCTTTGCGGTAGAGAAATTCGGACTTGACCGCCTGCGGCACTTGAAGCGTGCTGAGATACACGCTAGGGCACGGCACTTCGCGAAATTGACGCAATTCAAACTATAAATAGTTAAAATTTCGTTCGGGCGAGCGATGGGCGCCGGGACGATGCTCTCACTTCAGGAAATACTAATACGATTATCGGTAGCGGCAGCGCTGGGCGCGATCATTGGAATTGAACGCGTTGTGCGTAAGCGTCCTGCGGGAGTGCGCACCAGCCTATTTGTGTGTATGGCTACGGCGTTGTTCACCATTTTGTCGGGAGAAATCGCTTACCGCCTTGGAGATTCGAGCGGCACTCGAATCGCATCCAACATAGTGCAGGGCATCGGGTTTCTTGGAGCGGGGGCAATTCTTCGCGGAACAAATGGCGTTCTGGGAATGACCACCGCGGCGACAATATTTGTGGAGGCTGCTATCGGCATGGCCGCTGGAGGTGGACTTTACGCCGTTGCGGCCTTTTCAACGGGCATAGTGCTGTTCGGTCTGACTGTGATTGGCTGGGCGGAGCGGTATTTCAATTTGAAATGCAGGCTGATGGTGTTTCGCTTCACCACGAGTCATGCGGATAGCGTTGCCACGGAAATACAGCGCCTTATGGTGGGTCTAAGGATCCCGATGGAGCATTTCCGCGTTTCGATGGCGGGGACGACGTCCATTGCGGAATTCCAGGCGGATGTGACCCACAAGCAACAAGAGGAGATTGTGGCGCAGTTGAATCGCCAGGGTGTAATTACCGAGGTGGCTCCCGTCGAGGGCCATCAAGAATGAACGGAAGCAACGGAACTCCACGAAAACCGAAGGCGCTGGCAGCCGGTTCGCGACTCGGAGTGTTTGCGCCGGCATCTCCCGCGGATTCGGTGGCCATGATTGCAGGACTCGCGGAGCTGAAGAGACACGGCTTTAAGGTGGTTGCGAACCAAGATAGTAAAGCAGATGGATATTTTGCGGGCACGGACTTGGAGCGGGTCACTGGATTCCTTGGGGCGGTGAACTCGGATCAAGTTGATGGACTGGTTGCTCTGCGCGGGGGCTACGGATCAAATTACCTTCTGAAATTCGATATTGAGAAGAGCCTCGAAAATATTAAAACGGTGATTGGCTTCAGCGACGTCACGACTTTGCAGATTTTTCTGTGGCAACGAGGCAAATGGATCACTTTTTATGGGCCGATGGTTGCGGCGGGGCTCAACGCGGGAGCGAATAAGCGGGCTGGGTACGACGAAAGTTCTTTTCTTCAGGCGGTGGGCAGAACGGAAAGCGGCTGGAAGCTGCGGCTGCAGGGACAACCGGTGCTGGCGGGACTATCGATAGGGACGGTCCTGGGCGGTTGTATGACTTTGCTGGAGGCCACCATCGGAACCCCTTGGGAGCTGGACACTAAAGATTCCATCCTTGTTCTGGAAGACCGCGCCATGAAGCCATATCAAGTGGACCGCGTCCTGATGCATTTGAAGCAAGCCGGAAAATTCGAGGGTGTCCGCGGGATTGTTCTGGGAGACTTTCCGGAGTGTGAACCGACCGTGCCGGGAGCGCCGAGCGTGAAAGAAGTTTGTGCGCGAATTTTGCGACCACTGGGCGTGCCGATTGTGTTTGGCGCACCGATTGGGCATACCTCGAGGCCGATGCTCACGATACCGCTGGGGATAAAGGCGCGATTGGACGCTGACGGGGAAGGCATGCTCGAGTTTTTGGAGCCGGCGGTGGTGGCTTGAGCCAATCGAAACATGTGCATGTGATCGGCATTGCCGGGTCGGCAATGTCACCTCTGGCGGGTATGCTGCGTGAACATGGATTTCGCGTGACGGGGTCGGATTCGGGAGTGTACCCACCTGCTTCTACTTTCCTGGAAAAACTCGGGATTTCTTATTTTAACGACTTTGATTCGAAGCATTTGCAGCCAACGCCGGACTTGGTTGTTATAGGCAACGTGATCGCGCGGGGGAATCCGGAACTGGAAGAGGTCCTGGATCGCAGGATTCCCTATCGCTCGATGCCGGAGATTCTGGAGGAAGTATTTCTGCCGGGACGACATTCGATCGTGGTGAGCGGAACGCATGGAAAAACGACTACGACGGCGATGCTCGCGTGGATCTTCGAGACAGCGGGCAAGCGCCCGAACTTTTTGGTGGGAGGCGTGGCGGAGAATTTTGGAAAGAGTTACGGGCTTGGCGGAGGGGAAGAGTTTATTCTGGAAGGCGACGAGTATGAGACGGCGTTCTGGGACCGCGGGCCGAAATTCTTTCACTACCATCCCGATGATCTGATTGTTACCTCGCTCGAATACGACCATGCGGACATTTATGCCGATTTTGAGACTTATCAGCTGGCTTTCCGGCGGCTGGTTAATCTCGTTCCTCGGCGGGGCCGGGTGGTGATTTGGGGGGATGAGGCGGATTCGGGCCCGGCGCTGAGGAAAGCTGCCGATAAGGCTTTCTGTCCGGTGGAAACGTACGGCTTTAGAGAGGGAAATGATTGGATCACTAGCGAGTTTGGCATTGATGGAGAAATGATGCGGTTCCGGGTGGCGCACAAGGGAAAGTTATTTGGACAGTTCTCCATGGCGGCGACTGGGCGGCACAACGCGTTGAATGCGATGGCGGCGATGATCGTGGCGCAAGGGCACGGTATCGCTGCGGAGAAAATCGCCGAGGCGCTTGCAACGTTTCGCAGCGTAAAGCGTCGAATGGATGTGAAAGGGGAAATCGGCGGGGTGCTGGTGGTGGACGACTTTGCGCATCATCCAACGGCCGTAAAAGCGACTATTGAAGCCGCGCGTGGCCGCTGGCCTGGACGGCGGCTGTGGGCTGTTCTCGAGCCGCGATCCAATTCGATGCGGCGAAAGGTATTTCAGGATGCGCTGCCTCAGGCGTTGGCATTGGGCGACCGGGTCATCCTCGGCGGCGTTTTTCGGGCGCAGCAATTGGGCGGAGAAAATCGGCTCGACCCGGAAACGGTCGCGGAGAGTGTCCGTACGCTTGGCAGGGACGCGCTGGTATTGCCTGGTTCGGACGCGATCGCGGAGCATCTTGGGGCTGAAGCAAGAGCCAACGACCTTGTTCTCATTATGTCTAACGGCAGCTTTGATGGTCTGTGCGAAAAGCTTCTCAAGAGGCTTGGGGCGGCTGCTCAATTGACGGGTGGGGCGACTACTCGGTGACCCTCACTTCTGTGCGAGCTAAGTTCTTGGTTCCTGCCAGCATTTGCCTTTTGTGCCTCCTGGTTTTTAGCTCTGGCAGTAGAGCTACGATTCGATACGAACTATCGCTCGATCATCCTGAGCGACACCTCTTCCATGTAACGATGACGATCCCCGATGTGAAAGACGAAGTGACGGTGCAGATGGCGGCGTGGAATGCGCTCTATCAAATACGGGACTTCAGCAGCCATGTGCAACAGGTTGAGGCGACGGCAGGAATTCAGAAAGCAATCGTCGAAAACATGGATAAGCAAACCTGGCGGGTCAAGGGTTCCGGAGCCATCAAAATTACGTACGCAACATATTGGGATGAGGTTGGACCGTTTGCGACACAGCTTAATGCAGAACACGCGTTTATCAATCCCGCGATGATACTTCTCTATGTTCCGGAACGGCGTGGTGAGGACGTGAAGGTCAGCATTTTAAATCCGCCTGACAGCTGGAAGACAGAAAGCGCATCTGCACATGAACTCGGGGCTACGGGGGGAGCGCGGGCATTCGTTTTTGAGGCCCCGAATTACGATGCGTTTGCGGATGGACCCATCGAGGTGGGCAAATTTGAGGAATTTGAATTGCCGGGATTTAAACCTGAGATTCGAGTCGTGGTTCACGGAGAGAATTGGCGGAAGAAAAAAGTCGAGGATGAGCTAAAGCGCATCTGCCAGTATGAGCTGAAGCTTATGGATGGTGCGCCGTACGAACGCTACACGTTTATTCTGCACATTGGCAAGGGAGTGGGTGGCGGGGGAATGGAGCACGAGAACTCGACGGCGATCGCCGTGTATTCCGATGAATATCTGTCGGGAGTGGCGGCGCATGAGTTTTTTCATTTGTGGAATGTGAAGCGCATCCGGCCGGCAACTCTCTATCCCGTGGATTACACGAAGGAGCAGTTCACGCGTGCGCTGTGGTTTGCGGAGGGCGTAACAAACACCTACAGCTCCTTCACACTGGTCCGTAGTGGGATTTGGAGTAAGGAGCAGTTCTACGCGGACCTGGGCGAACAGATCACTGAATTGGAAGCGCGCCCGGCCAACCGGTGGCAGAGCGCGGAGCAATCGAGCCTGGACGCGTGGCTGGAAAAATATGCGCTCTATAATCAGGCGGAATACAGTGTTTCGTATTACACCAAGGGGCAGGTGCTGGGGGATTTGCTGGACATCTTGATTCGGGACAGGACCGGGAACGAGAAGAGCCTGGATGATGTTTTGCGGTCGATGAATATTAACTTTGCGAAACAGGGGAAATCGTATCGGGATAGTCTGGATGTTCAACGGACGGCGGAGAGCGTGGCGGGCGGGTCGTTCGAAGAGTTTTTTCAGAAATATGTGGCCGCTGCGGAACCGTTTCCTTACCAGCAGATATTGGGTCTGGCTGGATTGGACCTGCGAACGATGGAGCACCGGCGAGCGACGCTGGGATTTTCTACGGATCGCGATTCGAGCGGTGGGTATGTTGTGAGAACTGTGGATTCCGAAGGGCCTGCGGTTCAAGCGGGATTGCGGGCTGAGGATGTCATTCTCAGCTGGAACGGCGGGGACGTGCCGCGGCGGCCGGAACGCTGGGTGCAGGAGCAGAAGCCGGGCGATGCGCTGAAATTGCGAGTTCGCCGAGAAGAGAAGGAGTTTTCGGTAGAATTCCGGCTGGGGGAGATTAAGGAGATTCTTTACCAGGTTATGGAAGACTCGCACGCAAGCGCAAAGGCGCGACGGATTCGAGAGGGGATTCTACGCGGGGAGACGAGCGCCGGCCCCGTTCATTGAAGAAGAGACTGCGCCCGCGTTGCGCTTGACCGACGGCGGGGGATTCGAGAGAGTTTGACCTGCCCATGCTCCGGACTCTATTTATCTGCGTATTTTTCTCCATATACATCCTGATCGTTGGACCACCGCTGCTTATCTATACTTGGATCACTCGAAGTCCTGATCCGATATATTGGGCGGGCATAAAAGGCTTGATGTTTTTCGTCGCGGCGGTGGGAGTGAAAGTTCGCGTGAAGGGAATTGAGCGAATTCCCGCGGGCGTGTGCCTTTTTGCGGCAAATCACACAAGTTCGGCGGATGCGCCCGCAGTTGTTGGTGCGATTCCACGCAGGATCGCTATTATTTTGAAGGAATCACTTTTCAAGTGGCCGATCGTGGGGCAAGCGTTTTTATCGGCACATTTCATCCCTGTCGACCGCAGCGCTCACGACTCCGCGATGACTAGCGTGGAGAAGGCTACTGAAGCGCTTCGGGCAGGACAATCGTTTTTGATTTATCCGGAAGGCACGCGGAGCCCCGATGGACGGCTGCAACGTTTTAAAAAGGGGGCAGTAATGATGGCCATTAATGCGGGCGTGCCAATTGTCCCGGTGATTTGCTCCGGCGCTCACCATGTGATGGAAAAACGGTCGCTGGTCATTCACCCGGGCGAAATCGTAGTGGAGTTTCTGGAGCCGATTGATAGTTCAAAATATTCGTTGGAAGAGCGGGATTTGCTAAACGAGAAGATACGCGAGGCGATGGCGGCGGGCTTGCCACCGGACCAGCGACCGGTTGGGTTTCCGGGATCGACGGCCGAAACCGAAACTGGTGCAAACTGACTTGCGTGCTGAAATTTTAAAAGTGCGGTCAGCTCGCCTTTAGGTTTTCGATGTCTGCTTCGAGTTCGCGAAGACGCCTTTGCAATTCGGGCATGCGATTCAGAGCTGCGGCATTCTTGAGCCACTGCTTGTGCTCGACGCAGGGCGAACCTGAGTAGTGTTTGTCCCCGGCCAGGTCATGGGGTATGCCACTCTGTGCCGTTAGCAACGTACGATCGCCTATGGTGATGTGCCCGCCTGAGCCAACCTGACCGGCAAGAATGCAATCGTTGCCAACTTTTGTTGAGCCCGCTAGCCCGACTTGGCCGCAGAGGAGAGTGTTGGCGCCAACGCGCGAGCCGTGGCCGATGAGCACGAGGTCGTCTATCTTAGCGCCTTGACCGATGCGCGTTTCACCGATGGTGGCCCGGTCAACGCAGGAGTTGGCCTGGATTTCGACGTCGTCTTCGAGCACGGTGGGGCCGGCTTGGACCATTTTGTGCCATGAGCCGTTCTTCTGTTTGGCAAAACCGAAGCCGTCGCCTCCAATCACGACGCCATTCTGCAGTATGACCCGGTTGCCAAGGCGGCAAAACTCACGCACGACGGCGTGGGCATGAGCGAAGAAGTCATCGCCAATCTTTACGCCGCGATAGATGGTTACGAAACTGTGGAGCACGGCATTGCGGCCAATCTCGACTTCTTCATCCACGTAGCAATAGGGACCGATGTGCGCTCCATCGCCGATTTTCGCGGATTTTGCAATGATGGCGGTTGGATGAATGCCGGGTGCGTAGCGAGGCGCCTGGTAGAAGAGTTCGATGGCGTGAGCAAAAGCTAGATAAGGGTTACCGGACCGAAGCGCTGAGAGCGCGGGTATGGAAGGATCTCGGTCGATAGGAATCCCGTCTTCGACGAGGACGGCAGAGGCGCGCGTCGTTTTTAGCAGGGGGAAGTAGCGGCGATTGGCGAGAAACGTAATTTGACCAGTTTCTGCGTGCTCGATTCCGGCGACGCCGCGAATCTCGAGTTCCGGGGAGCCTTCCAATCGGCATCCTAGCTTCTGGGCGACTTCAGACAGTTTCATGGAGAGACTCCTCGATTCTTGTTAGGGCTGACTGCGAGTCTCGCACAGGGCAAAGAGGGAAGTACAGCGAGCAGGAGAGTTAGTCGTTGAAGAGTCGGGGCTGGGAAACGCCGGCAGCAGCCGCGGCGGGTTTGCGGCGGGCGATGCCAACGACTCCGAGGACGGTTACTTCGGAGAGCGCGGCACGCGGAACGAAAACGCGGTCTGTGGAGGAGTTCAAATCGGGCGTGGTGATTTGCAGACCGTTGTCGAGGAGCGAGAGCAGATCGTTGGGAACGACTCCTTCGAGGGTCTCGCCATCAATGAAGCGCAACTTTACCCACAGGCCGTCGAGCTTTGGGCGGCTCAGAAAGGCTTTGCGCTCGGGTTCAAAGTCGTCGGAGAACTCACGGACGAAATAGATGGAGCGCACTCGGGCTAGGGGAACTTCTAAGTGTTCGCCTTCGGGAGTGAGCAGATCGATGGGATCGGCCTGCCCCAGATGAGCCGGGTTCAAATAGCCGCGCACCGGCTTCTTGTCGCCGAGGACAACGATGACCTTCTTGTGCGTGGAGGCTGGGGCTCTCGTTTTCAAGATTGCGCGTTTTTCCGGTCTGGATAGCTCGAATTTGCCAATTGGCAAAATGTATGTTATGTTAAGCGCGTTTTTCCTGTCAAGTCATTGTTTTCATTAGGGTTAGGGCCCCGGAGTACCGCCCTTTGACCGATAAAAAACATATCCTCAAATCGGCGTCGATCATCTCCCTGGTCACTGTCGCTAGCCGCGTACTAGGCTACGTCAGGGACCAGCGCATTGCCCTCCTCCTCGGAACGACTCCCGCCGCTGATGCGTACGTTCTTGCCTATCGGATCCCAAACTTATTCCGGCGGCTGGTTGCCGAAGGGTCGATGACCGCGTCTTTTATCCCAGTTTTTACCAGTTACATGCGGGAGAAATCGAAGGAAGATGTTTGGGCCTTTGCGAACCGGCTCTTCTGGACGCTGGCTCTGGTAGCTGCGGTCATTACAGTGCTAGGGATGGTTTTTTCTCCGGCGGTGGTACACCTGTTCGCTGGAAAGAACATAGCGGGTGCGCAAGCGGTGGACCTGAACCGGATTATCTTTCCGTATTTATTTTTTGTTTCGCTCGCCGCGCTGGCGATGGGAATATTGAATTGCTTTCACATCTTCGGACTGCCTGCGGCGACGCCTGTTTTCTTGAATCTGGCAACAATTCTCTTTACGTTTGCCGTCGTTCGGAATTATTTCAAGGATGCGGCGACTTCCATTGCCGTTGGAGTCCTGGTTGGCGGCGTACTGCAATTCTTGATTCAGGTTCCAGTGCTTGTTCAGAAAGGGATGAAGTTTAATTTTGGGATATCTTTTTCGCATCCGGCCATCCGCGATGTTGCTCGGCTGATGCTCCCGCGGCTATTTGGAATTGGCATCGGGCAAATCAACCTGCTGGTGGATACGCGGTTTGCAACAGCCAGCATGATGCCGAAAGGCAGTCTTGCTGCGTTGTATTTGGCCGATCGAGTCATGGAGCTGGTGCTGGGAGGGTACGCCATCGCGGTGGCGACGGCGATCCTGCCGATGATGTCTCACCAGGCAGCCACCAAGGATTATGAATCACTTAAGAAGACGCTTTCATTTTCCGTGCGCATTGTCGCGTTTATCACGATACCTGCGGCCCTTGGTCTGATGATCCTGCGCGAACCGATCATTCGCGTGCTCTTCCAGCACGGCCAGTTCGACCCGGAATCGACACGCCTGACGGCTCGGGCGCTCCTCTATTACGCAGTGGGATTGCCGGCCCTGGCTTCCGTGAAGTTGATCGTCCCAGCGTTCTATTCAACGCGGGACACCAAGACGCCGGTCATTATTGCTTCGATCTCATTGGTACTGAATGTCGTTCTGAATATTGTTTTCCTGGAATTCTTCTTCAAGCGCGTCCAGAACGGGGGGCCGGCGCTTGCGACCGGCCTGGCTACTTTCTTTGATTTCTTTGCTCTGTTCATTATTTTTCGGCTGCGTTACGGACCGCTCGGAACGATGGACATCCTTCGCTCGTTTTCAAAGGTGTCGTTGTGTGCGGGAATTATGGGTGTGGCCTGCTGGTTTGGGAATTACTACACGGCGTTTGCCATACACTCGCGGTTCCTCGTGCAGCTGGCCATTTTTGTCGGCCTGATTGGTGGGGCAACCGCTATTTTCCTTGGCCTCGCGTGGCTCTTCAGGTGCCATGAAATCGAGGAAGTCTACGGAATTGCGACCCGGCGGACAGCTGGTGGCGGGCCCGGGTACATGGGGAGCTGATGGAGATTAGCGCGACAATATCGTCTTTCTTGACGCACGTACGTGTGGAGAAGGGATTGTCGTCCAATACCGTATCCGCATATCGCCGCGATCTAACGAAATTCGATGTCTTCGCGCGCAAACGAAAGGCGAGCCTGGAGGCGGTCACGCGCGATGATTTGGTTGATTTCCTGGCTGGGCTCTATCGGTCGAACCTGGAAAGCAAGTCCGTCGCGAGACATCTGGTCACATTACGGAATTTTTTCCGGTTTGCGCAGATACAGGAGCTGATTTCGGAGGATCCATCCATAAATCTGGAATCGCCGAAAATTCGTCGCTCGTTGCCCGGTTATTTGCGCCTCGAGGAAGTGGAGCGGTTGCTGAACCAGCCCGACGTGAAGACTCCGTATGGTTTGCGCGACCGTGCCATGTTGGAGGTTTTATACTCCACCGGCCTGCGTGTATCGGAACTCACTGGACTGCGCGTCATAGATCTCGATATGAAGGTTGGTTGTGTGCGTTGCATCGGCAAAGGGGATAAGGAACGGATTGTTCCCGTTGGCAAAAAAGCGCTAAGCATCGTTGAAAAGTATCTCCGCGAGGCCAGACCCAAGCTACTCGGCAAAATGCAAGGCAGCCCCACGCTATTCGTAAACCGTAGGGGCGTGCAATTGAGCCGCGTGGGTGTCTGGAAGATACTTTCGGCTTACGGAAGGCTCGCGGGAATGCGGGTGGCGCTCACCCCGCACATGCTGCGGCATAGTTTTGCCACGCACCTGCTCGAGCGGGGAGCGGACCTGCGGTCCGTTCAACTGATGCTCGGACACGCAGATATTTCGACGACTCAAATTTACACTCACGTTGTCGAAGAGCGGTTGAAACAGATTTACAAAGCGCATCACCCGCGTGCATAACGCGGCAGGCCAGTGGGACCCATTGCGGGTGCCTTCGCGGCGGTCAGCGCGGACACCCTGAAGCAGAAGGAGCGCAATGCCAGACTATATGTTTTTGTTAGAAAGCCGGCTCTCGCCGGAACAGCGCGCGGTGATGTTGCGCGTGCAGGAACTGTCGGCCGCCATGGGGTTCAACGTGTACCTGACGGGCGGAACCGTCCGTGACCTCGTCACCGGCGCATCGCTGCGCGATCTGGATTTCACGGTGGAGGGCAATCCCTCGAAGATTGCTCACGAGCTGGAGAAAGGGGGAGCAAAGATCCTTGCCGAGGATGAGAAGTATCGGCAGGTGGAAGTGCTCTTCGCTGGCGAGTGCGAGGGCAGCATTTCAGCGGCACGGGACGACCATTATGTCCGGCCGGGAACGCGGCCCGAAATTAGGTGGTCGACGATCATGGAAGATCTGCGGCGGCGCGATTTCTCTCTCAACGCCATCGCGATTTCTCTGAACCCGGCTTCTCGTGGGCTGCTTCTCGATCCAACAAATGGTCTCTCTGATATTGAGCGGGCTGAAGTGCGGGCGCTCACAATTCACAGCTTCACAAACCAGCCGGTGCGTTTATTGCGTGTATTGCGTTTCGCAGCCCGCATGGGCTTTAAGATCGAGCAGCGGACGCAGGAATGGTTTGACTTGGCCATTGAGCGTAAATTGCAGGAGACCATTGCGCCGGAAGACGCCGGAGGCGAACTCCGCGCCGTGGCGCGCGAAGAACGACCATCTGTTGTCTTAAAAGCATGGGAGGAGCACGACCTGCTCGAAGCTGTAAATCCGGTGCTGGCTAAAAAACATCCAGCGTATGACGCAATCGGCCGACTGATGAAGGTACGCGAAGACATGTTTACGGCCGGCTTTCGCCCCCGTCTGGCGGCACCTATGCTCCTTGCTGTTCTTGGGAAATTGAAAGATCGAGAGCAGTCCAGCGTGCTTTCCAAGGCCGGCTTCCGGTCCGCCGAAGTAGATGCGGCCCTGGGTTTTGAGGAGGAAGCGATTGCGGCGCAGAAGGAGCTTGCAGGAAGGAAAATGCATGCTCCCATTGATGCCTACCGCTTCTTGGAGAAGCTTCCGCTCGAACAGATGGCTTACTTGATGGCGGAGTCCAATAATTCAGCAGCGCTTTCGAAAATCCGGGCATATCTGAACAAGTGGCGTCCGATTCGAATCGGTATTCCGATTGTGGCCACAGAGCTCGAAGCATTGGGAATGGCGCGAGGCGCAAAGTTCGATCAGATCGTCGAACAAGTGTTCGGCATGCAGTTGACGGGCCGCGGCAAGACCAAGGAAGAGCGGGAAAAAATCCTAAGAAAACTCTCTGGCATCAAGGAACCGCCGAAAAAGAAAGAGAAGGAAAAGAAGCCGGCGAAGGGCGCGGACAAAGCGCATGCCGCAGCAGCGATGGGTGAAGCCGCTCACAAGAAACATGCGGCTGCAAAAATAGAGGCGACACATGCCGCCAAGGGAAAGGGCGCTCCGGCAAAAGCTGCCGCTAAGCACGCCGCACCTCATGGCAAGAGTGGGTCGTCAGGCAAGAAGAAGAGTCACGGGCACAAATAGTGCCCCGATTTTGGCGGGCGATAGCCGCCTGTGGGAAACATCAGAATGCGTAATGCAAAACTTGTGAGAGAGCCTTAGAATCAGTTCCATGGGCCAGCCGCAGTTTGTTCACCTTCACGTTCATACCGACTACAGCCTGCTCGATGGGGCCTGCGAGACGTCCGAGCTATTGGATGAAGCATCCCGGCAGAAGATGCCGGCAGTGGCGATTACGGACCACGGGAATCTCTTCGCGGCGGCAAATTTTTTCTATGAAGCTGGTAAGCGCGACGTCAAGCCCATAATCGGATGCGAGGTTTACGTAGCCAAAGGCAGCCGCCATGATCGGGGTGAAAAAACAGATGCGGGCAACGGCCAGGACCGCGGGGATGCCGAGCCTGGAACACGAGGTTCGAATCACCTTGTGCTGCTTTGCGAGTCGCTTGAGGGCTACCACAACCTCATCAAATTAGTGTCTGCTGGTTTTCTGGAAGGGTTTTATTACCGTCCGCGCATTGACTATGACTTGCTTTCGAAGCACAGCAAAGGTCTGATTGCGCTCTCGGCCTGTCTTCGCGGCCCGGTGACCGAAGCAGTTGTGGATCAGAAGTACGACCATGCGCGCGAGAATGCCTACCGTTTGCAGGATGTTTTCGGCAAAGGGAATTTCTTTCTTGAAATTCAGGATCAAGGTCTGCCGATCGAAAAGGACATAAATCCCCATCTCATGCGGCTTTCGAAAGAGTCGGGGATTCCCTTGGTTGCTACCAACGATTGTCACTACCTCCATCACGACGACGCTCACGCTCAGGAAGTGCTGCTGTGCATCCAGACCGGCAAGACCATGAGCGACACGAATCGGATGAAGTTTCAGACCGACCAGTTTTACTTTAAGAGCGCGATGGAGATGGCGCAGGTATTTGGTGAAATCCCAGAATCGTTGAGCCGGACAGTAGAGATCGCGGCGCGCTGCAACGTGAAGGTTGAGCGCATCCCGAATCCGTTTCCGGAATTCAAAGTTCCGGAGGGGCACAATCCGGCAAGTTATTTTGAGACGGTTGTTCGTCAGGGATTCGCGGCGCGAGTTCCACAACTCGAGCGCCAGGCTAAGCAGGGAGTTCTGCGCAATACTCTTGCCGAGTACGAGCGCCGGCTGACTTCAGAGATCGAGATGATCAAGAAGATGCGCTACGAGGGCTACTTCTTGATCGTTTGGGATTTTATTCATTACGCGCGGGCGCAAGATGTTCCGGTAGGGCCGGGCCGCGGTTCGGCGGCAGGAAGTCTCGTGAGCTATGCGCTGCGCATTACCGACGTTGATCCGCTGCAATATAACTTGCTCTTCGAGCGGTTTTTGAACCCCGAGCGCGTTTCCATGCCTGATATTGACATCGACTTCTGCATGCGGCGGCGCGGCGAGCTCATTGAATACGTGACGCAAAAGTACGGCCGCGAAAATGTGGCGCAGATCATTACTTTCGGGACCATGGCCGCGAAAGCCGCGGTGAAGGACGTTGGCCGCGCTATGGACATTCCCTACGGGGAAGTCGACCGGCTTGCAAAGCTTATTCCCACGACGCTCGGAATTGAGTTAAAGGATGCGCTAGTCGAGGCTCCGCAACTCAAGGCGGCGATTAATAGCGACGAGAGGCTCAAAGACTTGATGGCCGTCGCTTTGCGTCTCGAAGGACTGTCGCGACACGCTTCTACGCACGCAGCGGGTGTGGTGATTTCGCCGCGACCGCTAACTGACATCGTCCCGCTCTACAAATCCAACCGCGATGAAATCACGACGCAATATGACATGAATGCGCTGGAGCGCATCGGTCTGTTGAAGATGGACTTTCTTGGGCTGACGACGCTCACCGTGCTGCACGATACGGTGCTAATGATCGAGCAAAACCGGGGCGTGAAGATTGACATTGATAACCTCGCGCTAGATGACGTTGAAACATACAAACTCTTCGCGCGCGGCGAAACGACGGCCATTTTCCAATTCGAGTCACACGGCATGCGGGATATTCTTCGGCGTTACCAGCCGGCTCGTATTGAGGATCTCACTGCACTGAACGCACTTTACCGCCCCGGACCTATTCAGGGCGGCATGATCGACGATTTCATCAACCGCAAGCAGGGAAAAACAAAAGTCAGCTACGAACTTCCGCAATTGAAAGACATTCTAGAGGAAACGTATGGCGTCATCCTCTACCAAGAGCAGGTGATGCAAATCGCCAACTGCCTGGCGAGTTTTTCGCTCGGCGAGGCGGACATTCTTCGACGCGCGATGGGCAAGAAGAAAAAGGAAGAGATGGCCGCGCAGCGCACCAAATTCATGTCCGGATGCGCCACCAACAAGATTCCGGAGAAAAAGAGCGAGCGGATCTTCAATTTGATGGAAGAGTTCGCGGGCTACGGCTTTAACAAATCGCACTCCTGTGCTTACGCTTTGCTTGCTTATCAGACGGCCTACCTGAAGACGCACTATCCTGTGGAATTCATGGGGGCGCTGCTGACCTCGGAAGCCGGTAACACAGAGAAAGTAGTTAAGTACATTAACGAAGCGCGGGGGATGAGTATTTCAATTCTGCCGCCTGATGTGAATGAGAGCGATCTTTACTTCACGCCTGTGGGGGAGTCGATTCGGTTCGGCCTGGCGGCAATCAAGAATGTTGGCGAGAACACTGCCAAAGCGATCCGCGAATCACGGCAGAGCCAAGGCGAATTCTCATCGCTATATGATTTCTGCGAACGCATCGAGTCGCGTTTCCTGAATAAGAGGGTGTTTGAAAGCCTTATCAAATCAGGTGCTGTAGATTCGCTTGGCCCGCGCGAATCCATGCTGGCGTCCGTGGACGATGCCGTTGCGGCATTGCAACGGGCTTCGCGGACGCGCGAATCCGGTCAGCACGGACTATTTGGGACTGCGGCTGCACCCGCTCCGATGCCATTCGAATTGCGAGAGGCCGCACCCTGGAGCGAGGAGGAACGCCTCGCCAGCGAGTATGCCATGCTTGGTTTTTATGTGTCGGGGCACCCCCTGGCAAAATACGCTTCGCGGCTGATGGAGCTGAAGACGATTTCGCTCGATCAAATCGAGGAGCAAAGGAACGGGAAAGAAATCACGGTTGCGGCGCTGGTTGTCGGAACGCGCCCGATGCGTTCAAAAAAAGGCGCGCGGTGGGCCATTTTTACCATCCAGGATATGACCGGCGTTCAGGAGCTTCTCGCCTTTCCGGAAAGTTTTGCGCGGCTCGAGGCGGCCTTGAAGCCGGGGACTCCGTTGCTGCTGAAAGTCCGCGTGCAGGTGGAGGAAGCGGGGACGCGGCTTTCGCTGCAAGAGGCACGAAAGCTTGAAGAATTAGCGGAGCGAGCTGCTCCCAGCGAGCTTCGCGTTCGAATTGAGATGAAAACGATGAGCGAAGATGCTCTCGACCGCCTGGAAGATTTATTTGTGGCGACTCCGGGATCGTGTCAGATCGTGTTCGAATTGTGCTCACCGGATGGAACTGTGGCTGTGATGCCGGCGCAACAACGCGTGAAAAACACTCCCGAATTGGCGGAAGCGGTCAGGGAAATTTGTGGAAATGGCGCGGTCCGAATGGTGCCGGAATGAGCGCACGGGACAAGAACAAATCTGCTGCTCCATCCCAAGAGCGTCCAAAAGAGGCGGATCGTCAGAAGGAAATCGAGCGCCAAAAAGAAATCGAGCGATTGGAGAAAGACGTGGAGGAATTGGGCCACCTAGCGGGGGATGAGGATGCTGACACGGAGCTAGAGCGTCTTCGCCAGCAAGTGGCGGAATTGCGACGCGAGTTTTACACGCATCTAGGGCCGTGGCAGCGGGCGCAAATCGCGCGGCACCAGCAACGTCCGTACACGCTCGATTTTGTCAATTTGTTGTTTACGGATTTCATGGAGCTACACGGCGACCGGGGCTACGCCGACGACAAAGCGATTATTACCGGGCTTGGAAAATTTCATGGGCGGCCGGTAGCGATCATCGGCCACCAAAAAGGCCGCGACACGAAACAGCGGCTGGTGCGAAATTTTGGTCAGCCCAAACCCGAGGGTTACCGGAAGGCTTTGCGCGTGATGCAATTGGCGGCGAAGTTTGGGCGGCCGATTCTTACGTTTATTGATACGCCGGGAGCGTATCCGGGGATTGATGCGGAAGAGCGCGGGCAGGGCGAAGCGATTGCGCGAAATCTTCGCGAGATGGCGCGGCTACCGGTGCCGGTGATCGTGACGGTGACAGGCGAGGGCGGTTCGGGCGGCGCGCTGGCTATTGCCGTCGGCGATCGCGTCAATATTTTGGAGAACAGTTTTTATTCGGTCATTTCGCCGGAAGGATGCGCTTCGATCATCTGGCGCGATTCGACGAAGGCCGAAACGGCGGCCACAGCGATGAAAATCACGGCGAAAGACTTGAAGGAGTTGGGGATCGTTGACGAGATCGTGGAGGAGCCGGAGGGTGGCGCGCACAACGACTTCGAAGCGGCAGCGAAGTTTTTGGATGAGGTGCTCGACCGGCAATTGGTGGCACTGACGAATCAGCCACCCCGGGATTTGCTGAATGCGCGCTATGAAAAGTTCCGCAAGATGGGGCAATTCTTCGATCTGGGCAAGTAGACGGCTCGAGAGACGGTTGAACGGTTTCGGCGAGTCCGAAAGTGCTCGAAAAAAAAGGCAAAGGCTACACCCTTAAACCCGAAGGGGGAAAGCAGCAATCGTCATGGAAGCACAACAAGGTATGGTTCGACCTCACCAGCCTGGCCAAGAGGTGTTCAGATCGGTCTTGCCCGAAGACATCGATTGGAAGCCCTTCGCGGCGTTCCCACCTTCGGTCCGCCTGGCAGTCATTGTCGGTCAGCCTTCGGAGGCCGGACCCTACACGATCAGGGTCAGAGTACCCCACGGCGTGAAACTCATGCCACACCGCCACCCGGAGGATCGAGTCTACACAGTTATGTCCGGCGTTTTCTACATCGGCCTAGGCGATCAGTTCAACCCCGATAAGCTGCAGGCATATCCGCCCGGTAGCGTCATCGTTCTGCCCGGCAATACGTATCATTTCCACTGGGCAAAATCCGGTGAGTACGTCACGCAAGTGGCCGCGAATGGGCCGCTTGGTCTTGAATACATCAGCGCGAAAGACGATCCGCGAAACAACAAGTCTTAGGTGGCATCAAAGCGACGGCGCAGAGGTGATATTCGGAAACCACGATGATCATTGCGTAGATCGCAATATTGCCGGCTGGACTGATTGGAGAGATTACGCGGAACGGGGTTTGCTGCTCGGAAGGCGGGAGAACGCGTAGGGGTACTAAGCGGTAAGGGTATTAGCGGGCGGCGGTGACAGCGACGCCGAGTTCTTTAAGTTTGGCGCGGGCGCGGCGGTCCTCTTCGGTACCGGGGTAGCGCTTGACGACTTCGCGGAGTTCGCGGACGCCGCCGGGCTTCTGGCCGAGCTCGATGAGGGCGAGGCCCTTCCGAAGACGGGCGGGGGCCAGTTTGAAGCTCTTGGGATAGTTGTTCAAAACTTTATCGAATTCGCCAACAGCGACGTCGTAATTTTTCTGGGAGTAGGCAATCTCGCCGAGATAAAACTGGGCGTTGGAGGCGAGGTCGGTATCACCGTAATACTTGAGGTAGTCGAGGAATTCGGTGCGGGCAAGATCATATTTTCCACTAGTGATGTCGCGGAGGCCATTGGAATAGAGCGTATCGGCTGACGGGGCAGAAGCCGGGGGAACAGCGGTTGTGGTTGCAACAGGAGCGGGTTTGGCGATCGGAGGGTTCGAATTGTAATTCGCGGCGCTGCCGGCGCCGGTGGGGGTAGCGGAAGCGGGAGCAGGGGTGCTGCCGGAGAGTTTAGCGTCGATGTTTTGTACGGAGTTTTGAAGGTCAACGAGCTGCTGATTGAGCTTTCCGAGACGTGATTTGATTTCCTCGAGATTGTCCGAGAGACCCTGAACCTGCGTGGACATGGTGTCGAGGCGCGCGCCGGAATTGGCCTGTACATCCTGGACGGATTTCTGGAGCGAGCCCATGGTCGCGCCGAGTTTGTTGACGTTCTCATTGGATTGCTCAACGAGCGTCTTCATTATGGTGTGATCCTGGGTGACCTGAGTGGAAAGATCCTTCTGGCCTTGAAGCAGGGAAGTGACGTCGCGCTGCAGCTCGATCAATTCGCGCGCGACGGCCTCGGCGGGGCGTGGGCCAACGAGGCTCCCAGCAAGCGCGCCGGCCAGAACGGCGGCACTAAAAATAGCAATGTGACGAATACGCATGGACATCCTCCTAATGGTCTCCGTAGTGCTGCAATCGTATGGCGGCAGAAAAGCAGCCAACAAAAATGATACAGGCCAGGGGAACAACTCTCACTTTAATTAGAGAGCCGCGAGGTGGCAAGGGTTTGCCGGGCCTCGCGGCTCTCTTGGTCAACAATCGGTCATCGCGGCGAACGGGATAGAGCGGCTTAGTTCGCCTTTACGAGATGGCCGCGGCGATTCTGCGACCAGCAGGCTTCATTGCTCTCCATGCAGAAGGGCTTCTCTTTGCCGAAGCTTACGGTGTTCAGGCGGTCGGCGGAGACGCCAGAAGAAACAAGGAATTGCTTGACGGCGCTGGCGCGGCGATCGCCCAAGCCGAGGTTGTATTCCGTGGAGCCGCGCTCATCGCAGTGGCCTTCGATGGTCACTTTGATCGTCGGATAGCTCTTGAGGAAGTCCGCACTCTTCGAGAGGGCGGCACGGGCATCGGCACGGAGATCAGCCTTATCGTAGTCGAAATAGGCATCGCGAACTTCTTTCAGGAAGAGTTCGTCTAGCGAAGGTTGCGCTGGCGGCGGAGTCGGTGGCGGAGGCGCATTCACAGCGACGGTTGCCGTGGCGCTTGAAGAGCCGCCTGGGCCGGTAGCGGTTACTGTATAAGTTGTCGTGTCAGAGGGCGAGACTTTGGTCGAGCCTTGGGCAGTTACGGCACCAACACCGGGAGCGATAGAGAGTTGTGTCGCATCGGTGGAGTTCCAGCTCAACGTGGATGAGTCACCTTTATTGATGGAACCTGGGCTGGCCTGCAGCGTTACCGTGGGCGTTGCGGCCGCTGGTGGCGGTGGCGGAGGCGGCGGCGGTGACGCAACTTTTTTCTTGCCACAACCAAACGTGAAGACAGCGACGGCCAGGGTCAGTAGCAAGCCGGCGCGGTAGAGCTTGCGTGAAGCCAGGTTCATGCGAATCCTCCTCAGTGAAGTTCCCGTGTACGTCCCACAAGTGGGCATATCGTATCACCAGTGGGCCAGGTCCGGGTAATATCTCGTATCACGATATATTATACATTGGACAAAAACAGCTACAGCCAAAAATCAACGCGGTGACCAATTGGGCGACTCATTGTGGCCGCCGTTCGTCAACTGGTGCGGCTGCGAGCCGTCGGCCAGCATAGTCCAAATCTGACGAGTGCCACCACGGGTTGACTCGAAAACGAGATGGCGGCCGTCGGGAGCCCAACTGGGTCGCTCGTTGCGGCCCTGATCGCGTGTCAACTCTACAAGCTGCTGGGTGGCGGCGTCCATAACGTAGATGTCGTAGTTGTCATTGGGACGGCGCCAGCTAAAGGCCAGCAATTGGCCATTGGGCGCCCAGGCGGGATCGATGACGTAGCCTTTGTCGGGCAAATCCAGCTTGGACGTGCTGGTACCATCAGAATTCATCAAGTAGAGCTGCGGAGTCCCGCCGCGATCGCTGACAAAAGCCACCGTTTGCCCTGTTTTCGGATTCCAGCTGGGAGACATGCTCGCGCCGTTGGCATTGGTCAAGCGCTTGGGGCGGCCGCCGCTGACGTCAGCGACGTACAATTCTGGATTGCCCTGCATCGAGGATGAAAAAATAATCTGTGAGCCGTCGGGCGACCAAGCCGGAGTGATATTGGTGCCGCGGAAGCGGGCGAACGACACAAGTTTGCCGGTGTCCAAAGAAAACATGCAGATCTGCGCGCTGGTGAGGCCTGCGGGTGGCGCGAAGCAGGTGAAAGCGATACGCGACGCATCGGGTGCCCAGCGCGGCGTTAGCGAGATTGATTTCAGGAAAGTGAGCTGGTGCTGGTTGGAACCGTCGTAATCCATCACCCAGATTTCCTTGGATCCGCTGCGCGAACTGACGAAAGTGATTTGTGTTCCGGCGACTCCGGGCAGGCCGCCGGAGAGCTTGCCGATGATTTCGTCGGCGAATTGATGAGCGAATTTGCGGACCTGCAAGTCTGTAGGAGCGCCGCGATAAACTTTTCCGACGACGGCTTGAGAAGCCGGGTTGCGGACGTCGTAGAGCCAGGCCTCGATGGCGACCTCAGAGGCGGTCTCGGTGAGATTTCCGAAACCGAGAAAATTGGCGTTTGTAGGAGGATCGATCCAGATCGCAGGCTTTAATTCTGCGGGAACACTGGGAGCTTGAGGAGGATAAAAGCTTGGGCTAGGAACTTCGAGAATGCCGGAGAACTGGAGATCGTCGCGCACTACTTGTGTGAAGAGGGAAGCGTGGGACTTGGCCGCGTCGGAACGCGGCACGAAGTCGGCGATGGCAACGCGGGGCTTGTTCGCATCCATGCCAATCGCTGTTCGAAACCAATCCTGTGCAGCGGCAGGCTTTGCGCTGACGGCAACCAGCACCAAGACCAAGATTGAACTCAAGCACCTGAACTTTTTTTGCACCCTTACCTCCGACATCGCGGAAAATTCAAAAAACTGGAATTCTCGTCTCTATCTTATGGACGGTGGATTGAAATCCAACGTTGCGACTACGTATGCGCCAGAATAGTCGCCGGGCAACTTGGTGACGGGTGTCGAGCTCAACACCGCGCGCAACGCCGAAGTGTCGTAGGAAGCATTCCCGCTGGATTCATTTATGTGCGCGTCCTTGAGAGAGCCGTCACGATTGATGGTGAAAGTGACAGCGCAATGCATGGTGCGCGAGCCGCGCGCAGCGGCATCAATGGTCCATTGTTGCCAGTTGCCATAAATTCTGTTTTTCACCGCGTCGATGTACCAACCATAGCGGGAGGCGAAATCGGCTCCGCCCTGACCCTGGACAGTGACACCGCTGGAGCCTTCACCGGGGGTCTGAGAATAGCCGGTGGGAAGGTCGGGGTTTCCGCCTTTTCCGTAAGGAACGGCATTATCTGGAGTAGGCGTCTTGTTTTCGAGGGTGCGCGACTCGCGCGATGGGGGCAGGCGCTTTTCTTTAGTGAATTGTGGAATTTTCGTGGCGTCCGTTTTTGGTTCGGGCGGTTTTGGAGGTTCCTCTTTGTGAAGGCCCTTGGTTGGATCGACCGCTTTGCTCTCGGTGACAACGGCTTCCTTGGGCATGGGAATGCCAGCGGCGCTGACCAGACTCACTTTTGTGCCGCTGCCAAGATTGCCGCCGACGCCGCCCCAAGCGCTTCCACGGTATTGCATGTAGGCGGAGACGATGATGAAAAGCGCCAAGCTGGCGTGCATGATGATCGAATAGATGAGGAACTGGCGAAGGCTCTGGTCCTCTGCGTGAGTGACGCCGAATGGGCCCATCGAATTGGCGGCGGCATTGTTCATCGCTATTGGGTGCGTGCTCGAGTCGTGATGGGTTCGGTGACGATGCTGATGTTGTTGATTCCGGATTGGCGAAGAGCATCGACGACGGCGGCGAAGCTGCCAAAGGGGACGGTCTCGTCGCAGCGGAGAAACACACCTTCTTGCGTATTTTTCAATTGCGAGCGGATTCTCGATCCGAGTTGATGGATATTGATGGGTTCGTTTCCGAGATAGATCCGCTGGGCTTTGTCCACGGTAACGACGAGGCGCTCCTGGTTGATTTCTTTGACAGTACGGGTCTTGGGAACGTCGACTTCAATGCCGGACTGCAGAATCGGCGCGGTAATCATGAAGATGATGAGCAGCACGAGAACCACGTCCACGAACGGGACCATGTTGATCTCGGAGAGCGAAGTCTGCGTCGATTTGGAAAGTTGCATTTGTCGTGAACCTGTTGACGCGGCCTGCTTGGGAGGGCCGCGGAATTCTAATTAAAAGTTTTCTCGACCTGCGCTGAAACCTCCATTGCGAAAGTGTCCAGCCGCTGCGCGAGATCACGAATCTTCTGCAAAAAGTGGTTGTAGAAAATGACTGCCGGAATGGCGGCGAAGAGACCCGCGGCAGTGGTTACGAGAGCTTCCGCAATGCCGGGCGCAACGGCACGCAGGCTGGCGGCTCCGGCACTGCCGAGCCCGGAGAATGCGTCAATGATGCCCCAGACGGTTCCGAAGAGGCCGATAAACGGTGTTACGGAGCCGGTCGTGGCCAGCCAGGACATGCCCTTTTCAACGCGACGCACTTCGTCAGCAGAAGCGAGCTGCATGCTGACGGTGACGGCCTGCAAGCTTTTCAGCTTAGGTATATTGGGGTTGCCTGCGGCGGTGCCGACCTGGCTCTGCAGTTCGCGATAGCCCGCCGCATACACTGTAGAAAACGGGGAGCCAGCAGTTGCGAGGGCTTGCGGGTTTGCTACACCGCGTGTGGCCCGGAAAATCCGTAGGAACTGGTCGCTTTCACGACGGATACGCCCGAAGAGACCCATCTTTTGGAGAATCATGGCCCAGGAAATGATGGAGAACATCAGGAGAAGCAGCAGGACGCCGCGAGCGACCCATCCGGTTTGCGTGAGAATATTTCCTATATCGGTGGCAAGAATCGTAGTGAACAGGAAAATGTTGTACCCCTCAGTAAAAACTCGCTTTTTTCCGGGCAAAAGAAACGTAGCACACGCACTTCGACCGCGCAACAAGTAGGATGCGCGAGTTTCTAATTTTGCTGCTTACGTGGCAACGGCCAAGGGGAGTGCACGCGTCCCAAAGAAGGTAAAGCAGATGTGGTAAACTGCGATTTGGCATGAGCAAACCGTTCGACATTGAATTGGAACGACTGACGGGGCAGACGCCTTATTCCGAAGTGGTCCGTAGTGTCGTCGCTGGACAGCGTGGGACATTTTTCCTGGAGACGTTTGGCTGCCAGATGAACGACCACGATTCGGAAAAGGTCGCTGGCCTGTTGCTGTCGCGGGGCTACCTGCAGGTGGAGACTCCGGAAGCCGCCTCGATGATCCTTTACAACACATGCAGCATTCGCGAGAAAGCGGCGCAGAAGGTTTTCTCGCGCCTTGGAGAATACCGAGAAAAGCAGAGTGAAGGTAAGGTAATCGGAGTGCTGGGCTGCGTGGCACAACAGGAAGGCGAAGATATTTTCAAGCGCGCGCCGTGGGTGAGCCTGGTCTGCGGTTCAGCGAGTTACAGTAAGTTACCCCAGATGATTGACCAGCTTGAGGCAGGGAACCATCGCGTCACGGGGCTTACTACAGACACCGATGAGACGTTCGAAACGGAAGTAACGCGACGCGACAATCCCTGGCGGGCTTATTTAACGATTATCGAAGGTTGTGACAAGGCGTGCTCGTACTGCGTGGTGCCCTACACGCGGGGGCCGGAGCGCAGCCGCTCCAGCGATTCCATATTGAGTGAAGTTCGCCAGCTTGCAGAACTTGGCTATTCCGAAGTTCAACTTCTTGGGCAAACCGTGAATTCCTACTCCGATCCCACGGCACGAAAGTTGCGCTTTTCGGAGTTATTGCTGGCGGTGGCCGGTGTGCAGGGCATTCGTCGCGTACGGTTTACGACCTCGCACCCGAACGAGTTTACACGGGACATTGTGGAAGCGATCGAGTTGGAGCCGAAGGTATGCGATCACGTTCACTTGCCGGTGCAATCCGGTTCGACAAGAGTGCTTCGAACGATGCAGCGAACTTATTCGCGCGAAGAGTATTTGGAGAGAGTAGCTTTGATACGTGCGGCAAGCAGGCCGATTGCCATTACAACGGACATTATCGTAGGTTTTCCGGGCGAGACGGAATCGGATTTCGAGGAAACGCTGAGCCTGCTCGAGGAAGTCCGCTACGACAGCATGTTTTCGTTTAAGTATTCTGCGCGGCCGAATACACCGTCGCTTGCGATGGAAGACAATATCCCCGAGGAAGAAAAGAGCCGGCGGCTTGCCGTTCTGCAGGAAAAGCAGCGCGAGATTCAGATAGCCACGAATGCGGATCTGGTTGGCCAGACTTTTGAAGTGCTGGTCAGTGGGAAATCACGCCGCGAAAATCAATGGAACGGGTACACCACTTCGCATCGAATGATAAATTTCGCTTCACAAGAACGAGAGCTTCTGGGAACCTACGTGCAGGTGCGCGTCACGGACGCAGGTCCCAATAATCTGGTGGGCACGGTGGGAGTCTAGCTCAGGGAGGCCTCAATGGAAGTGGAGATGAAGATCCGCGGCCTGATGATGGATCCCGTTACAAACATGCCCATCGTGGTTCTGAAAGATGTACAGGGGCAGGCGATCCTTCCTATCTGGGTGGGCGTTTACGAAGCGAACGCGATTGCCCTGGAAATCGAGAAAGTGCAAACTCCCCGCCCGATGACGCACGACCTGTTGAAAAATGTTCTGCTGGGCCTGGAAGTGCGCGTTCAGAAAATCGTGGTGAATGATCTGAAGGACGATACATTTTTCGCGATGATCTGGGTGGAACGAGGAGGCGAGATGATGACAATTGACTCGCGTCCTAGCGATGCACTGGCGCTGGCGTTGCGCATGGACTGCCCGATCTTCGTGGATGAAGAAGTACTGAAGAACTCCAAGGTTTCGAGCGCTTTCTCCGAGCGCAATACCAACGAGCAACTCCGCAACTACCTCGAGGGACTTTCCGACGAGGACCTTGGCCGCTACAAGATGTAGGTGTCCGGCGCCCTCCGATTAATCAAACGTCTTGAAATAAGAGTCAATCGGTTTCAACTACTGAAGCCAGCATCAACATTCGGACGGTGCGCCGCCAGGCGAATAGTAGGACAATACCAATCAAAATGAGGGCAAGGCTCAAACCAGCCCACAGGCCAAATGCGCCCCAGCCTCGGTGGAAACACAACCAAGCACCGAGCGGAAGACCAATAATCCAATAGGCGGTGAAATGGCAGAACATCGGTGTGCGGGTGTCTCCCGCACCGCGTAGGGCGCCGGTCGCTACCGTCTGGATTCCGTCGAACAATTGGAAAGCCGCACCTGCCGCGAGCAAGAGAATCGTACTTCTGATAACAGTCTCGTCCGGCGTATACATCCGAGCGATCCATCGCGGAAATAGAAGCAGGCCCGCGCTGGCACAGGTCATAAAAGCAGCACCGAGAAAAATGGCGGTGCCGCCCGCTTCGCCCGCAGCCTTGGGATCTTTGCGCCCAATGGCTTGACCAACGCGGACGGCGGCCGCAGATGCGATGCCGAGTGGAACCATGTAGGTGAAGGCCACTGTATTGAGAGCAATTTGGTGGCTGGCGAGCGGTACGGCGCCAAGCCGGGCGATGAGTGCGGTGACAAGTGCAAAGACTCCGCTCTCTAAAGTGAACTGAATCGCGGCCGGCAAACCAAGAGTGATGAGACGGCGGATGCGGGGGAGATCGATATCCACGGGAGTTCGCAGAAGCTCGGTGCGGTGCTTCCGGTCATACCAGAGGAGATAGCCAACCAGCACAGATGCCATATATAACCGCGCAATTGCCGTGGACCACCCGGAACCAACCGCGCCCATCGAATGCACTCCCCAATGGCCATAGACCAAAACCCAATTGCCGAGCGCGTTGATGACGTTGGCACTGACGAGGGCGAAGGCCACAGGCCTCACCATGTTCATCGCCTGGAGGCAGCGGCGCACCGCGAAATAGAGGAGAAGAGGCAGCAGGCCAACGGTGAGTGCCTTCGTGTATGGAATCGCGAGGTCCAGAACACCCCGATCAACATGCATTCCCGCAAGAAGTGAAGGGAGAAGCCAAACAGGTGCGGCAAGAAATGGCGCGAGGGCAATGCTGAGATAAATGCTATTGAGCAGAGAACGATGGCAGTCCTCGCGGCGGCCTGCACCAAAAGCCTGCGAGACGAGAGTGTCCAGGCCCATCAGTAGACCGCCCCCGAACAAAGCCAACACAATAAAAATGTTGGAGCCCAAACTGACAGCGCCCATGGCGGTGGCGCTGTTGGGGAGCCGCCCAACCATCATGGTGTCAACGATGGCCATGGTCATCCAGCCCAACTCGGCAAGAACAAGAGGAATTGCGAGGCGCAAAGTGGGACGGAATTCAGAGCGAAGTGTCTGGAGTCCAATCATGGGCGAAAACAGAGTGGAACGAGTGTAAGCGGGGAAGAGAAAAGTGGCAAACGGCTTGGGTGGATACGCACTAAGGAAGGAAAAACTCAGTAGGCTATTCGGTGGTAATCATAGGCAGAAGAAATTCCTGCAATATTTCACTGTCCGAAAGAGAAAGGTGATCCAGTTGAATTCCCATCTGGTCTCCGTTCAGGATGCGTGCGACCGAACCTCCCGCTACGATTGGAAGCATGCGTTCGGAGAACCGCCAGCTGATCCCTAAAGATGAGCCAACGGGAGCAGTCCGAGGCGCTCGGACCAGAAGGCCACTCATGCTGACGTCAATCGTTTCACCTTCCAGTTCCTGGACTCCAAACTTGAGGCGCACTTTGGACTGAAGAGGTACTCGCCGGGTACGGCGCCGTTCGTGTGCCATGGAGCCTTGTGTGGCTCTCAGAAGTTTGAGGAGACGATCCTTGTCGATTGGCTTGTAGAGGAAAAAACTGGCGCCGGCGGCAAAACCGACCGAGAGCGCGCTGGGGCGCAGATCGTCGCTGATTAAAATGATTGGGGTAGTGCGATTGAACCTTGAGCCGCGCATCTGCCGGGCGAGCTCGATGCCATCAGGGGAGGGCATGTGGAGATCGAGAAGAACTACGTCGAACTGTCCTTCATTGAGAATATCCGGGGCTTCCGTGCTTCTGGTAAGCGTCAACGCTTCCATGCCCGCCGAATGCAAGACCTTGCCAATCAATTCGCAAACCATTGGTTCGTCGTCTACGACCAGGCCCCGTCTCTGCATTTCACTCTCCGGATTACGCTCATTCGACCTCCCGTCCAAATCAGACTGAGATTGCTGCGGCTGTTTCTGCGCACATCACTTCATAGCAATCGAATTGAACACCTACACCCAGCTTGCCATTGGGAGAATCGACCGGTTCGAGATGCACGACGTGACCAGTGCAACGCCACTCCGTCGTGGGATTGCCGGTGATCTCCGATGGCATGCTCAAAAGGATTTCGATTGCCGACCCAAGAGCGAGAGGTACGTCGGTACTGAAGAAGGTTCCTTTTTCCGACAAATTCTCCGATTCGGCCCGCTCTTCGCTCGAATAAGATTTCCAGACACGCAAGCGCAAGGCAGTTTTCAACATATGGCGGCGAGAGTTACGGCGGTCGGATTCATACACTTGCATCGGTGCCTCCTTGCACCAGGGGGAGAAGATGGCGCAGGTTGAGAATTGTGTGGAGTAAACACAGTGAAACGAACGGAAGTTGGTGGGAAGGCTCAATTGGGTACCACGCTCGATAAATGTCAGGATCGAGGTTAAGGTCAGGAAACTGAAGAGGAACAGTTCGGCAGGGTTAACTTCTTAGCTTTCCTCGCTCATCATCCCGTTTTCCACTGCCAACTTGTGAACTGGCGCACTTTTTGCTTGCCATTGAATAGGCTGCGAACGTAGAGTTGTCCTAGGTCTTGGGGGTTTTCTGGAGGTTACACCCATATATAGCAACCCAGTTGCCGGAGCGCTTCGGCTCGATTGTTCGCATACCTGTCTCGTTTGCTCAGGGCGAGCGGGTGGAGGCAGAAACAGATGACTGCCATCATCACAATCGCGAATCAAAAGGGCGGCGTTGGAAAGACTACCACGGCGATTAACTTAGCCGCAGCCCTTGCGTATCGCGGCAAGCGCACGCTGCTAATCGACCTTGATCCGCAAGCGAATTCCACGATCGCGTTTTATGCTACCGGTGAAATTTCTACAACGATGTTTGACGTGCTGAGCGACAGCCGCGTCGCGATAGCCTCTGTGATCAAGCCGACAAAGGATCCACTTTTGTTTCTTGGCCCCGGCCGGCTTGCTCTCGCAAAGCTGGAGCAGGTGCTAGCGGGACAATTTGATGCGCCGTTCAAACTGAAAGACGCACTTACGCCTGTTCTTAAAGACTACGATTACGTCGTTCTCGATACTCCGCCGTCACTCGGAATCCTTACGGTGAATGCGCTCGTGGCTTCGACGCACTTGCTCGTTCCCATCCAGGCGGCGTACTTCGCGATCGAGGGGACGGACGATTTGCTCGAAACCTATGAACGCATCCGCGCGCGTCCCAACCCAGGGCTGAAAGTCCTAGGTGTCGTGATTACGCTGTTTGATAAGCGCACGAACATTTCCAAGGATACGCACGGACAAATCAGGTCGGTGTTCGGAGAAGTGCTGTTCAAGACGAAGATTTCCAAGAACGTACGGCTCGAAGAGAGCCCGGCGTACAAAGAAACAATTTTGACCTACGCGCCGAAATCACCCGGTGCCGTTGAGTACAAGAAATTGGCAGGGGAGGTTATCCAACGTGTCGAAGAGACTAGGGTTACCCGTCACGCTGAAGATGCGGCATGACGCGCACTACGTAGAATCACTCACAAGCTATAGCGGTGCGGCGGTGGGTCGGATGATTCGAGTGGACCAAATCCGCCCGAATCCAGACCAACCCCGCAAGGCGCTGGGCGATTTGCGAGAGCTCACGGAGTCCATTCGGGAGAAAGGCGTGCTGGAGCCTTTGCTGGTGCGCTACGTTCCGCGGGAGGACTGTTTCCACATCATCTCCGGTGAGCGGCGCTATCATGCCTCGCGAGCCGCGGGGTTGCGCGAAGTTCCGTGTATTGAAAAGACGGCTGACGATGCCGAAACTCTCGAAATCGGCCTTATCGAAAATATTCAACGGAAAGACCTGACGCCGTTTGAAGAAGCGGACGGTCTGCACCGGCTTGGCACTCAGTTTGAATATACCCACGAAGATATAGCCAAAAAGATTGGGCGCGCACGATCTTCCGTGACGGAGACTCTGTCGTTGCGTAACATTCCTGACTCTTTACGGAAGAAATGCATGGAGCACGGAATTATTTCGAAGTCGCTGCTGCTTCAGATTGCGCGTCAACCCACTGAGAAGAAAATGATCGAGATGTTCCACCGCATCATGCAGGGTGGGCTGACGCGGGATGAAGCGCGCCGCGAACGCCGCGAGGAACAGGCCGGCCCGCAGCGGCCGCAACCTTTCATTTTTCAATTCGAGCCGTCGACGGAGACTTTCAAGTTCCGGATTCAATTCAAGAAAAGCCATGTTTCGCGCGACGAGTTGATTTCGACGCTGCGGGAAATCCTGGTTCAGCTTGAAGGTTCCTCTTCGGAAGCGGATTCCACGGCTGCCTAATTTCTTCAAGTGCTAGAAGGGCGATGCTGCCCCACAAATGTCATTCATGGTTGAGCTTTCGCCCCAACAAATGCAAGTAATCGAACGACTGTTTGAAGCAGGATTTCGTCCCATTGCAATCCCGCCTTACGAAAGTGCGTTGTGCATGAGGAAAGGTGAATGCGCGGCGGTTCTGGCGCCGGTTCCAAATGGTGGACTAAAGCTGTTGGCGCCGCCTTCGTATTTGGTCAATGGCAGTCTTAGCGTGAAACTCAAACGCGGAGTCGGAGAAGTGTTTGTGTGGAAGAAACAAGAACTCACTGCCACACCTGGACGTTTGAGCGAACTCGAATCGTTCCGACGGGAACTCACTGAAATTCTGGATCTGCCGCTGAAACAATAGATTCGCACTGATTTGCAATTCCGAAGGACTCCCGGCAAACTCAATTTCCTATGGAAACGTACGACATTGTCTGCATCGGGGCTGGGCCGACCGGCCTGGCCACCGCCATCGAGGCCAAACGCGCTGGCATGCGACCCCTGGTCATTGACAAGGCCTGCCTCTGCCATTCGATATTTCGCTATCCAGTGAACATGGTGTTCTTTACGACGCCGGAACTGCTCGAAATTGGCGACCTTCCGCTTGTTTGCGCGGCTGACAAGCCCACGCGCATCGAGGCCCTGAAGTACTATCGCAGGGCTGCAGAACACTATGGCCTGGAATTGCGTTTATACGAACGCGTGTTGCAAGTCGAGGGACAGAATGGGGACTTCACGATTGTAGCGGCAACGGAGAAGGGACCGGAGCAGCGATATCAAGGCAAGAAGATTGCTGTCGCAACGGGTTATTACGATCTGCCGAACCACTTGGGCGTGCTGGGGGAAGATCTGCCGCACGTTTCGCATTACTACACGGAACCACACGAATTCTGGAATCAAGACGTGGTAGTGATCGGGGGAAAGAATTCGGCCGCGGAAGCCGCGTTGGACCTGTATCGGAATGGTGCGCGAGTTACGCTGGTGCACCGCGGAAAGGAATTGGGAGCATCTATCAAATATTGGGTTCGGCCGGATATCGAAAACCGGATCAAGGCGGGACAGATACAAGCGCTCCTCAATGCTCGGGTGGAGGAGATCACTGACGGCGAAGTAGTTCTAGAGCAGCACTCGCAAACAAAGCGAGTCTCTGCGAAGCAGGTATTTGCACTCACCGGATATCATCCGGATTATTCGTTTATTGAGAGTCTTGGTGTGAAACTCGATGCGGAGAGCCGCAGGCCTACATTGGATCCCAATACGCTGGAGAGTAATGTGCCCGGTATTCATTTGGCAGGCGTGGTCACCGGCGGCCGATTCACCGGTGAAATATTCATCGAAAACGGACGGTTCCATGGAAAACAGATTATTAATGGGCTGAAAACCTGAAGCTGCATGAGCGACGTCCGCGAACCGATTTGCTGGGGTTGAGACCGTTTGCTAAACTGATTGCATATGGCATCCATCATTAGGGAAGTGGGCGAAACATTCGGTGCGCTGGTGAAGGGCTTCAGCGTGACCTTTCGAAATATGTTTCGGAAGACCGTTACGGAGAACTATCCGTACGAGCCGGTCCATTTTCAGCCCCGCTACCGCGGAATCCACGTTTTGCATCGCGATGAAGGCGGGTTGGAGAAGTGTGTTGGCTGCTTTCTCTGCGCCGCGGCGTGCCCGGCAAACTGCATTTATATCGAAGCAGCCGAAAATGTCGACGCGAATCGCATCTCCGCCGGCGAACGTTATGCCAGCGTCTACAACATTGACTACTCACGCTGCATCTTCTGCGGATACTGCGTGGAAGCGTGCCCAACCGATGCCATCACTCACGGGCATGGATTCGAGCTGGCTACTTACGACATCAACTCCCTCGTTTACCGCAAAGAACAACTTCTTGAAAAAGGTCCCGCGGTCACAACCACCGCAGCCCGGTAACTCCTCCAAAGTTTGGTTTCAAGTTTCGCATCGACTTAGTCCGAAGTGTGTCCAGATGAATTGCCTCACTCCTCGCGCCGTCCGACAAGATTAGAGTCCTCTAACATATATAAAGCAGCCAAGACGTAAGTCTTTGGAGAGAGCGATGCGCGTTTCGGCTGCGATGTGGGTTGCAGGATGCCTCCAAACGAGGTTTTGGGGGCCGTTCGGGGGGAACGCCGGGGCGCGGAAGTGGAAGGCGCAGGTAGGTACGACGACGGGCACACCTCCGGGGATGAAGACGAGCAGCATCGGGAGTGGGACAGCTGCAGGTAACGTCCGTTTTCAGCCTCAACAGATTGCCAACACGTTAAGCCGAGCCGCCGTTCGGGGGCGGTGGAATTGCCTGATCAGAGAAAAAATTATCGGACACAGCGGGAGTGTTTTTCCGCGGCAAATCGCCGGAAGTTACGACTTCTTGCGCGAGCGGAGGATGCTCCCGCTGCTCCATGAGCCAGCGCGCAAGCAAAGCGGAGGAGTTTTCCTCCATCCACTGGTCGAGCAGCGCGCCGATCGCTTTTCGGAGATTGGCAGCATGGCTGAGACGGGAGAGTTCGTAACTCTGCAGGGAGTTGCGCGAAGCAGAGAGAAGAAACTCCCAGGGAGGCTGAGTCTTGTAGTAGGTCACACAATTCTCCTGAAATACAGTCTGCGTAAGTTAACACTTGGTTAAGTCTAGTCAAGGATTACTGATGAGTTGGAGGCTGTGGAAAAGTGTGGAAATCAACAGACTTGGGGGATGGGCTTCCGCTTATCCGACGGTACGTGGCGGAATTGCGCCGATGAATAAACGTTCAGAAGAATTTGTGTTGGGTGCATGCAGCGCGTGCGCCGGTGATTACGAAGATCCCGATCGGACGGCGCGGACGCCGACTGAAAGAGATGATGAGAAGCAATGCGACGTGTTAAACGCAGGAATTGTAGAGTTTCCAGCCGAGGAATAGACGACGGCGGAAGTGGAGGCGACAATGAGGACAATTCGAAGAACGGTTCTGAGGCGAATACAGCGGCGAAGGCAGCGCGATGTGCTTTCCGACGTGATGCTGAGCGCGCGGCAATGTGAGACATGGTTGAGTCTGGACGAGCTGGCGAAATTAACGCATTACCCGCCGGCAAGCATTTCCGCGCAATTGCGGCATTTGCGGAAACCGACTAATGGCGGATTCGTTGTGGAGAAGCGTCCGCGCAAACTGGGCAAACTTTTGCGAGGCGAGGACTTCGGTACGGTTTGGGAGTATCAGCTCACGCGGGGGATTCGCAGAAAGATCGCGGCCGGCCGTGTACGTGGAATCGGAAGGCAGGTTTCTTCACAAACTGCTACTTGCTGAATCGCGGCGATTGGTTGTGGAAGATCTTTGAGCATTGTCCGGAGGTGTCGCCATGCCGGTAAAACCAGAACTTGCGTTCGATGTCTGTTGGGAAGTTTACCGCGGGGCTCGCGAGGTGCTGGAGACCAAGCGCGGCATTTCGGCACTCAACTGGAAAGACACGGGGAAGTACCTGTGGCGGCCGGACTTTCGCCCACGGCTGAATGAGTGGGTGGCGGATTTTGCGCTCGCGGGGCAAGCGTCGCTCGAAGGGCCGGACTGGGCTTCGCGCATGGTGCTCTTTCGCCTCTATTACCTGGGACTTGCTCCGTACGAGAACGCACGGCATTTTCTTGGTCTGAGCGAGCCAAGCTGGGTGCAATGGACGGAGCAGATCCGCAATCGCTGCGGCAAGGAGCTCCTGCGTCGCGACATGTTTCCACCCAGAAAGTACTTCACATCCGCTGACTAGGAAATCTTACGTCTGATGTAGATTTGAGCAGAACATTCCGGGAACGCAAACATCGCTAAATCAAGAGGATCGGCAGCGACAAAGCACGACAATTCGCACCTTTGAGCCGCTTGTCGCTTCCTGTCGCTTGCGGCGCGTAAGGCTTCGCCCCACGATGGCCGCAGCTGACGGTGACGGCAAATCCCGGCCGGATCTAGGGCCACCCAGGTCGTGGCTCCGAGCCGGTCGGACCGGGCCGCAGCTCAAAGGAGCGGCCATGAAAGCGTTAAAGAAGCTGACAACCGGAAGTTTATTCCTGAGTATCCCAATACTTGTGATGTTTTTGCTTTGTCCGACGGGTGCTCGGGCGCAGTACCTGATCGTCGATTGTACCGGAGCAAATACGTCCGCCTACCCGAGCATCACCGCGGCGCTGCCAAACGCCACCCCAGGCAGTTTCATTCTGGTGACCGGGCCCTGCACGGAGAATGTGTCCATCAGCGGTATGAACGCGCTAAACCTGGGAGCCTATTATGGGCAGACAGCAATTCTTAACGGCGCGATCTCCATCAGCAATTCAGACAATATATTCCTCTATGGGCTCAACGTGACGAACACGGCAGGAAACGGCATTGCCATTTCCAATAGCAGATCTGTTTCTCTGAACGTTTGCTCGAGCAGCGGAAATGCAGGAATGGGATTGAGTGTGAATGGAATGTCCGATGTAACCATCGGAGCGAGCGGAGCGTTTGACCGCAACGGCAACGGCGGGATCAATATCAACGGCAATTCACTCCTCGCGCTGGTTGCCTGGGCCGGACCTGTGGACATCAGCAACAACAGTGGACCTGGGGTTTGGGAGTCCGGGAGTAGCGTGTTTTCGACCCTTGGCCCAACGACCATAACGAATAACGTTTCTGGAGTAGGAACGAATCCCGGATACGGAGTCCAGCTTCTTGGCGGGGCGAGGGCGCAAATCGGCGGCTTGTTCGGCCCGAATACGATCTCCGGCAATCAGGCAGGCGGAGCTTCTGTCCAAGAAAACTCAGAGATCTCCTTTTTCAGTCTGGGCCAGCCAAATGTGATTCAGGGCAACGGGCCCGTAGGGGTTTCTGTTGGTCTGGGCAGCCAGGTGACCTTCTATGACATCAGCGGGACTTTTAACGCGCAGATTACGGACCATACCTCCGCCGGCGTCGAGCTCTTCGCCAACAGCCAAGCTTACTTCAACGGATCGAACCAGATCCTGCGAAACGGGACGATTTCAGATGCGCGCAGTGCTGGCATTCGCGTGGATGGAAACTCGGAGGCCTTCATGCGTGGTGGCCAGGTGACACAAAACAACGGACCGGGAATCCTCGCTCTCGTCAATTCCAGCGTCGACTTTACAGGAGTGACTTTCTCCGGAAATGCGCAAGGGCAGATCATCACCTGCGATACCAGTTCCTGGATGGTTAGTGATCTTACGAAATCGACCAGTTCGTTTCTGTTGGCAGGAGTGGCCTGCAGAACTCCTCATGCACTCGGCAATCGGGATGTCTTCAAATCAGCGCCGACAACGCCGGACTGGAGCGGGCCTAAGGCTCGGTTCGATAAATATGCCAAGGCGGCGGTCAAGCACTGATGTGGCTCCAATATCTTAATGGGTGACGGCTAGGGAGCCGTCGGAATGGCGACTCCCTTTGTTCATTTCAGGATTTATCGGACGACCCATTCCATTCAAGTCAGGGGCCAAAACCGCGAACATGGCGATGTCTGCCATGGATCGGGAAGGAGGGACGCTACGGTTTGCGGGCCCAGGCGGAAACGTAGCGTGTGCCGACCCACTGGGGGTCGGTTATGCGGGCGGCAGCTTCCATGCGTGCGGCCATGGTGTCGATCTGGACTTCCTCGCGCGTGGCAATGCCGTATTGCTCAATTCTGGGAAGCATGCTGCGAAGCGTTTCCACGAAATAGCTGATCATTCCGGGCTGGATACCGCAGCCACTCAAGTGCGACGCCACTGTTTCAGTGCCCACAAAGCCGGCGTCGCGAAACGCGTGGTACAGGCGCATGCCCATGTCAATGCGTGCGCCCGCACGGTGCAAGGATTCCGTAATCCAACGACCGCAATTCACAAACTCTGGCATCTCCGGGAAAACTCGGCCAGGCACAGTAAAATCCGGTTCCATAAAAGCGATGGTGGCGCCACTGCGGAGCTGCGATGAAAGATGCTGAAGAGTTCTGACGGGATCGGGCAGGTACATGAGAATGAAGCGGCCGACGAGGGCGTCGAACGGTTGCGGGTCGATGAACTCATTGAATTCCGTTGCTTGAAAGCGAATGTTGGAGGCGCCCGATTCGGCTGTGCGCTTGGTCGCCCAAGCGACGCTGGTGGCATCGCGATCGAGCCCCACTACGGATCCGGTGGGCCCGACTAGATCGGCGACAAGTAGAGCGACGTCTCCCGCGCCGCTTCCGATATCGAGCACGCGTATGCCTGGGCCAATCCCGGCGGCACGAAACGCAGCTGCCAAAGGTTCGCGCAGGATTGCGCCTTGCTGCATTAGCCGTTGACGTTCACGGTCGGAAGAACCCAACGCGTACGCGGCTACTTTTTTTTCGGAATTGCTGGCCGTTGTCTCCGCGGACGGATCATTCGCCATGTCGGGAACTCCAAATGTTTAAGGATTAAGCGAGAAGAACAGGGTCGCCCAAGCGGAGCATTTTACCCGATTCAGTCGGAGCGACACGCGTGTTTGTGGACAAGCGATAGTAATGATCGAAGCGCGCCTCCGGAGTCCAGTTGGGAATGCTTGCGCGGCGATAATCGGAGAAGCGTTTCTGGAAGCCGGGAATGATTTCTCCGGTAAGCGGATTTCGCGGAGGGACGGGGCAGCGCGCGCAGGGATTGCTGCCCTCGAAATTCACTTCGCCGATGCGGAAACGCACCGCGCTGCGTTCTTCTTCGCCAAAGAGCTGGTCTTCCCAAAACGCAGGCGCTCCGTCGATTTCAAGCGTGGTGCGGAAGCGCTGGCGTGCTTCGTCAAGCGCCATGCCGGGGAAGAGACCGCAGATCGCTTGCAGGCTTGCGGTGGAAACGATGGTCGGACCATTGGCAATAGAGTCGTCTGGAAATCCTTCGGGAGAATACCGAACGGTGATGGATTGTTCGAAGTAGTCGGAAAACCATTTGGCGGCTGCCGCCACATCGCCCGGAAACGCAAATGTAGTCGCGGGGATGTCCCGTCGATCGCCGGGAACCGTAAGCGACACAGAACTGACATCCGTCGTGTAGGCGGCGCGAATGAGATGCACAGCCGCGGTGCGCTTGCCGTTCACGCATTGACCATCAGCAGAGTAGAGTGCCCACGCGCGGTCGTGCTCGAGCCCGCCACCAGGCCCGATGCGTGCTTCATTCACAAACACTGGATCGAGCGCCTTTATGGGATGTAAACGAATGTTGGCAAGGCGCGGAACAGCCGGGGAAGGGGCCATGTAAAGATTTTAGCAGAGGTAAAGCAACGGTTGACGGCCCTCTGCCAGGGACACCGCAGCGGTATCCTGCGTCTTATCCTGAAATTCGTACCTGCCCAAAAATGAGCTTTGCAAGGAGCGCCCCGCCGAGCAGAGCCATGGAAATACTTAGCAGCGTTCCTATCAAGAAATATTCCGCGAAGCGTTCGGATTTGAATTCCGGATAACGGGCAATGGATTTTGCGGTTAGAATCAAGCCGACAGTTGCTGGCGATTGCAAAAGCAGTGCCGTAACGATCAGGAAGCGTTCCAGCCATCCAATGTACAGCCCCGCGTTTTGCAATTGTTCGTTGGCTCTTTCCGGCGAATGGCTCTTAACGCCCGCTGCCAGGGAACCAACCAGGAAACGGATGAGATATCCGCTGCCGAATACCACTCCCAGATAGATCACTGGCACGGCAAGAAACCTATTAGGGATCAGCCGGATATGTTGAACTAGAGTTCCAAGTTCGCTGAGTGCCACTCCGGGGGAGAGTAGCCATGCCGCGACGGCGACGGTGGAGAAATGAAGAATCTGATCGGTGACGTAGGCCCATGCTCCGTCGCAAATGGGATACTTTTTGGCCATCTGCATCTTGGCCAGATCAATCAGCAGATGAACGAGCGTTAGCGCCGCGATTACAAGATGCATGCGCAGAGAGAAAATGATCCGCTGACGACAAAACCGATGATAGTGATCGCGCTTAGATAGTGCACAACTCCATGTAGTAAGTAGGCGGAGTAATGTCCGCGGCGTTTTTGCCCGACCAAGCGATTCGTCTGAAAAACAAAATCGGTCAGCAAATGGGCCAGGTAAATCGCCAGAAAGGCTCGGAGGAGGATTTGCATGATTATGTACAAGTGCCCATTCTTGTACGTTTCCGTACAACTAGGAAAACGTCCGTTTTATTAACGGTCCAGCTATATTAATCGTTTCGGTCATCTGCCAATAGTACCCTCGCTTAAGATTTCTGGAAACAGTGGAAGCGTCGAGTCTTAGCCGTCTGGCAGTCCGATCGAGAGACGGTCTTTCCAGAAATTCTTCAATGGTGTCCCATTGCTTTTCAGTGATCTTGAGCACCAGCGTATCGTGCAGGCCGTACATCAAGTTTATGGTCTCGTTGAATCCGGCGTCTCGCGAATCAAAACTGGTCAGGACGTTGAATTTGAATAGGCTGCCGCTCTTTATATTTTCGATAGCGGTGCGCGCGCGTTGAAAAGCCTCACCGCTAAGCCGGTTAACGGGAGGCTGAATGCGATCAGAGACACGGCCGATGCCGACACCGATGCGGAGCAAGAGAGGGCGCAGCGACTTTCGAAGATCCAGAATTACTGCGGGAAGCGATTGCAAATCGCGGGTAACGGTTTGAAATTCATCACCGGCGGTGACGGAATAGGGCAATTGGATGACTTTCTGCCGCAGATGACGTCTCGATATGGCAGCTAGCTTTCTTCCGAGCAAGCCACGAAGATCTGCATGGGCTCGCGATTCCATAACGTCCGCTATCAAAACACCGTAGGTTGTGGGAGACATAAAGCACCTCTTGAAGAGAATACTCGATTGTACGACAACGTACAAGTATCAGATATTGTACGAATACGTACAAATAAGTAGAGTTGTACGAATACGTACAAGTTCTAAAAACATCAGAAAATTCAATAACTGTTGTGGAGCGCGGGTTGGGTTCCCGGCTGGCGGGTGGGATAATCCGTTCAAGCGCAAGTAGAGCGGCACTTGGCCATAGTAATCGGCGTTGTGCGAGATGACGCGATCCGCAAGGCCAATGCGTGTGTTTGGGCCCGCGTAGAGGCCTTCAATCGGGTCATACATGCTCTTTGCGTCGATGGTGCCGAGGGACTTGCGGATCGCGAGGAAAGAATCAAGCAAATAGACCAGCAGCTCCTTCTTGGTTTGTGCCGGGCTGGGGCCGCCCTTGTCGCAAGTATCGGGCGGTTTTTGGCCGTCAAGTTCCGGTTTGCATAAGCGAACTCTCGAAAGAGAAGTCTATCACTGCGAAGATTCGAGAAATCAATCGTCATGCAAGTGATTGAAAACGCAGAAATAGAAAAATCTTTGCAAAAAGTGAAGATTTTTATTGACAATAAGTAATGCTGTGATACACTCGCCCTTGTAGAAAGCTGCGCCCCGGCGATGTCGGGGCGTTTTGCTTTTCAGGGCTGCTTCATTACCCGCGTACACTTTCTCAATATTTCGACTTATTAGGCTAAACCCTCTATTACCAAGGATTTCGACTGGCACCGTCATGCTGAAGCGGGCGCGTACGCCCAGGCTAAGCACAGTCGCAACCAGTTGCGTCATCAAAGGAGCAGACATGCCAACGTATGCAAATACCCTTCCACCAAGCTCCACCGAAGCCGGCGCCGTTCAAAACGTCTGGGCCACCGGTGACGGCAACCTCACCAGCGGAACAAAGACGCAGCGCGTGGCGCTTGTACAGCGTCCTGGAGGTGAGCCGATCAAGGTCGCTTTCCGCTGCGCATTCAGCGGCGCTCCGGGAGTGATCGCTTTACAGCTGCAAACCTCTGACACTGATGTGGATACCGACTACGTTAATGAAGGGGCTGCAATTTCTGCGGTCAATGCCTCCAACGTGGCCAGGGGTGAATTCGCTAGCGTCGCCGCAAAATTTGCGCGACTGCTGGCCACCACGGTCACCAACGTGGTTACAGCGACCGTGGATCTCGCCAGCTAGAGCATCCGATACGCGCTAAGCCTCCAAAAAAACAGATAGAGAATCCCCAGCCTGACTTAGGAGAGTCCGCCAAGCCCATGAAATGCATCGCCTACATCCGGCATGGGCGCGACGGGAACGGATGGGTAGCCTGTACGCGCCGATCCGCGGCCGGAAGTGTGTTTTGCCGCATGCATCGCGACGCCGCTAATGGAGTTGTCCTGGGGCTTTGGGTCAATGGATTCCCTGAGCGCTTTGGAGTAGAGCAGTCCCCTCGTCCAAATGCGACGGCGCCAGATATCCATCTCAAAACGTCCGCTAACTCCATTCAGTGACCAGCCAAGTCATCAGAGATCGATTTGTTTCTGGAGGTCGTATGGGTGATGCCGAGCGCAGCCTGTGGCGAGCGGTACTGATCCAGGCGTATGAAGATGCGGAGATGACGCCCATTGACGAGGAAACTGGAGCGGAGCCGTTCGAGTGCGCCAAAGCGCGAAGATTTCTGCGGGCTCAAAGTCCAGTAGAGGCAGAGAATCTTGCTTTCGTTTGCGAACTCGCGGAGATGCCCACCGACAGAGTCTTTTGCTGGGCACGGAGACGCTATCCGCTCGCTGGTTAATGGCACAACGTGAGACACCAGGAAAATCAACGCAAGATCAACGGGCATGCCGGACGCAGTGACCGCTCGAATGGCTGTGCGCAAGCCTTCACGAAGCGGGGCGGGGTACTGAACCATCGGAACCCGCCTCCGTCTGACGACGTGGACGGAACACCCGCTGTGGAAATCATGACCTTCGTAACTGCCGCCGGCGCCGACCGCCAGGCTTGCGCAGGTGCGGTGCCGCCCCGTTCAGGGAGTAGACAGGGAGAAATGACGAGAGAGACCAAAAACACCCAGGGTGAGACTGCGGGGAATATTCATCTTTTGGGTCCGACGGAATTCGACGCCATGCAAGACGGAGCAGCGTTCGTCAGTGCAGTTGCATCTCGCGTGGATCTCGTTAGAGCAAGCGTGCGCCTAGTGTGCGCAAATGACGAAAAAATCGCCAAAGCAGAATTGGACCGATTGCGTGAAATGAAATTCGGCAAAGTCAGTGCGACGACTGTTCCGGAGAGTCCCACGGTGATCTGGGATGTTCCTGGACTTAACGTGCTACGGAATGAAAGCTAGGGAAGGGGTGGCCATGTCGAGCGCAAAACTTATGTTCATCGGTGAAGTATCACAGATCGCGGGCGTCGCAGCAGTAGTGGCAGGGGTTGTGCTGAGCCTGCATCACTGGCCAGTTGCGGTGGCATTAGTCGGCGGCGGTGCGGCCTTTTATGTTGGCAAAAAATTGCGCGCGCAATAACAAACGTTGTTCGTCGCAACCGATATGGCCAATTGGCAAAACCGATCGCTAAACAAGGGCATCCCCGCTGGATCTGCGCTCCATATCAAGCCCGAGGATTACACTCCATTTAGGCGGCAGCTGGAATTCCACAATTCTCTGGCGAAGTATCGCTTGTTTGGAGGTGCAGCGGGCCCAGGCAAGACGAAGGCTCTTCTTTGGGAGGCCATTCGTCAAGCAACTAGAATAAAAAACTGCGATACGCTGCTATTGCGTCGCACCTATCCCGAGCTGGAATCGTCACTGCTGGCGTATTTCCGGCGGGACGTACGGCGCGAGCTGTACAAGAGTTACAACGAATCTAAGCACCTGGTGACCTGGACAAATGGCTCGACGACGCGATTCGGTTACTGCCGCAATGAAAATGACGTTTATCAGTATCAAGGCGCGGAGTTTTTGTTCATCGGGATAGACGAGCTAACGCATTTCACTATGAAGCAGTGGCAGTTCTTAACTTCCCGCAATCGGTGTCCCATCCCAGGAAGTTTTTGCAATATGGCCGGTGCGACGAATCCGGGAAACGTCGGGCACGCTTGGGTCAAGGCTCTTTGGGTGGATCATAAAGCGCCGCCGGGTTTCCAGCGTGGCGATTTGTACGATGCCAGCGATTACGACTTCATCCGCGCGCGAATTGAAGACAATCCGATCTATGCCAACGACATTGAGTATCGGCGCACTCTAGAGGCGCTGCCGGAGCATCTGCGGCGAGCATTCCTCGATGGTGATTGGAATGTTTTTGCGGGGCAATATTTTGATGGCTTCGACATCGGCCGCCACACCTCGCGGCCGGAAGACATCCGTCTCGAGCAGTGGTGGCCGCGGTGGATCTCGATTGACTGGGGATTTCAGCATCCCAGCGCCGTGTATTGGCATTGTGCAGTTCCGAGTGGCGCAGGTTTTCATGCGGCGCGGCCCGTAAGCGGGGCCGAGAGCGGAAATCGCCTACAAGATGCTGCTGCCACAGCCCGCCCGCGGATCGTCACATATCGCGAATTCGTGCAAAACGGTCTTTCGCCGCGCATGCTTGCGCAAGCCATTGCTGAACGCAGCGGCCGCGAGCGCATCAGTGAGGTGTTTCTTTCTCCAGACGCATTCGCACATCGCACGTCAGAAGCATCCATCGCCGAGCAACTCGGTGATGTATTGATCGCTAATGGTCTGCCGCGGCCAACGCCGGCTGATGACGACCGCGTTGGCGGCTGGCAGTTCATGTACCAATTATTGGAATCGAATACCTGGCTTATCAGCGAAACGTGTCCGCAGCTAATTGAATGCATTCCTCAACTTGTGCGCGATGATCGTCGCCAGGAAGACATCCGAAAGGTCGACGGCGACGACGCTGCAGATGCCGCGCGTTATGGATTGGTCTCCGGCGCAAGACTCGCCGGTGTTGGGCCGGCCTTTGTGCCGTCCAGGGCGGGGCAATCCCCGCCCCTCTATAAACCGGCAGGCGGTCCCCATTTTGTGACCGGCATGCCGCTCGACGAACAGATTGCTCGTCAGGTGAGCGCGACGGACCAGACCTCGCGCGCGATTCACTACCAGCGTCTCGAATCCGAAGCTAAAAAGTTTTTTCGCCCAACGAAATTGCCTCGACGTCCGAGGTAGGAATTGGCAGCATCGCGAATATTCTGCCGCGCCAACAGAAATGCTGCTTCGATCCGTGGAAGCGGACTACTCGAAACTATGTTTGAAAAAATGAAACAAGCCTTGCGGTCGAGCTACGTTCGATTGCTGGAAGAAGAAGTGTCGCGACTGCGCGGAGAAAATCGCGCACTCATGAACTCACTGCTGGGCACGGCAGGATTTCCTCCAGTGGAGTTTCCCGAGGCGCCAAAACCCCAGCCGCTGCCGCGATTGAGGAAGCGTTCATGGCATCAAGTGCAAGCGTGGCGCGAAACAGAGGCGAGCCGCGACGCATCCGTGAGTCTTGACGAGAGCACGTTTGAGAGGACGAATGGACCCGTACCGCACAGTTGAATCCTGGACAGGTATTCCGGGAACCATCGCGCCAGCCGATGGAAATCTTGCCGGCGGCGCTGCCCCCCGGCCTATCGAAACGACTCCGTCGCAAGCTGCTGGCGCTACTGATTCGCCGGTGGACCTCGGTTCTAACAATGAGAGGCTCGATGACGCAAAACCGGAGCTCGTAAATGCTTTACGCGAGCTTGTAAGGCAGTATCGGCAGGAAGGCATCGTCGCGCGACGCCACGAGATTCGGCGCATCCGCCAAGCACGCCTTTTCTGGCAAGGTCTGCAATACGCCTGGTGGAATCCCAACGACATGAACTGGCACTTGCCGTACGAGAATCGTTCCAGTGACGACCGCGAACTCGAAGAGATGCCGCGATACCAGTTCGTTACAAATTTCTATCAGGGGTTTGGTCTATCGTTCGTTGCGGTTCTTTCACAGGACGTCCCGAGCGTGCGCTTTTATCCCCAATCGTCGCAATCGCTGGAGGACATAGCGGCGGCGCGCGCTGCGAGCGATGTGGCACAGCTCGTCGAGCAGAACAATCACGTCGAGCAGTTGCTCACTTCGATCGGCTATTTTCTCTGGACCGATGGAAAGCTTGGCGCCTACGTGCGCTATGTTGCTGATGGACAGCGCTTTGGCTTCCATGAAGAGACCGTACTCGAAGCCCTGGAGATCCCGCTCGGCGAGGATGTTTACACGTGCCCGGGATGCAGCAAAGAAACTGTAGCTCAGGCCCTGACTGCGCAGGCAGGCTTCACGCCTGAGGACAGTTCTTCGTCGGATGCACCGGAGATCTCACGCCAAGACAGCCTCACCCCTGAGGGGGTGAGCTACACCTGCCCTAAGTGCGGCGGGGAACTAACGGAGGCACATCTTCGCAAAGCGGAACGCGTCACGGTTCCGCGTGTGGTGGGGACGCGCCGTGTCCCTAACGGTCAGGAAGTCATCTCCATCGCCGGAGGCCTCGAACTGAACACGCCGGTTTGGGCCAACGAGATGCATGAATATCCCTACTTGCAATGGCAGACGGAAGTTCATCGTGCGAAGTTGAAAGCTGCTTATCCGTGCGCGGCAAACAAAATTGAATCGGCCCCCTCACAGGGTTCCGAAGATGTGTACGCACGCGTCTCGCGGCTCAGCGTCGAGCAAGGCTTGCCGTCGATTCATCCCGGCGACGCGCTGATGAACTTGATCACATTCGATCGCACGTGGCTTCGGCCGTGGGCTTTTTATTCGATCGAAGACGAAGCGGTGCGAAGCGAACTGCTTGCGATGTTTCCTGATGGTTGCTACGTCGGATTTGCCGGCGACGTCTACTGCGAATCGCGCAATGAATCCATGGACGATCACTGGCGCGTGCTGCATGCGCTACCGGGTGACGGACAAAACCGTCCAAGCGTCGGCGATTCACTGGTGCAAGTGCAGGAGCGCTACAACGTTCTTTCCAACATGCAGGCGGAAACGTACGAATACGGCATTCCACCGATTTACGCCGACCCGCAAGTTCTCGACTTCGATGCGTTGGCAAATCAGGTGGCGGAGCCGGCGGCGCACTTTCCCGCGCGGGCACGCCCGGGACAGCCGCTCGCGGCGGGATTCTTCCAGCCGGCCCCGGCGCAAGTGCCTCCAGACATGATTCGCCATCAGCAGGATTTGATCGGCCCCGTAGCGCAATTTTTGACCGGCCTCTTTCCTGCGATCTTCGGCGGCAACATGGAGGACGTGAAGACCGCGTCCGGCTACGCTTTGGCGCGAGACCAGGCCATGGGCCGCTTAGGATTGGTGTGGCGGCGCACAAAACAGTTTTATGCCGATGTGCTTCTGCTTGCGGTCGATTCCTTTCGCAAAAATAGGCCCGAAGACGCGGAGATTCCGCTTCTTGGACCAGACGGTGTGCTCGATGCACGCTCGATTCGCACCGCCGATTTAAAAGGCAACATCTGCGTGCATCCCGAAGCGGACGAAACTTTTCCGCGATTGAAGTCGCAGCAGCGGGGAGTGCTCCAGCAATTGTTCGGTATTAATGATCCGGTGATCCAACGTGCGCTAACCGAGCCAGCAAATCTTGGCTACATCAAAAACGTTCTCGGCCTCACGGAAATGGTGATCCCCGGCGAAGATTCGCGCAACAAACAATTGCGCGAGATTCAGCAGCTTCTCGCCAGCGCGCCGATCGTTGTCTCACTGCATCCGTCTGGCGCCGCCCACGTGGCGCCGGCATCGTTGTCGGCAGATTCTGATACGCCGTCTCAAAACGAAAGGCATGGGGGCGACGACAGCGTGGCACAACCCTTGGTGTTGCCATCGGTGCCCGTCGATCAACTGCTCGACGATCACTCGGTGGAATTCGAGGAGTGCAAACGTTGGGCAAATTCGGAAGCTGGCCAGTCCGCGCACATGACCAACCCGGCGGGTTTCGCAAACGTCCGAGCGCATGCCGAAGCGCACCTTCGCGCGATGGGTCAGACAGCGCTGCCCCAGATGCCGGTCCAGCCTCAGCCTAGTCAGAAGGGTAAAACGTAATGCCAGCCGTTCAACAATTCCCGCAAGAAGCAATCTCCTCCGCGAACGGCGGCAGCACGCCGCACGATCTGTTTGCGCTCACGGATGAGCAAATTCTGGAGATCGTTCCCGAAGCGCAGGATGTGGAGATCTCCAGCGGCCAGAAGCCCGCGCCCGGCATCGAATCTCAGCGCCTAGTGCCTGAATCCTTGCCGGGGCAGGCCGCCGCGGAGACTCCGCACACAGTGCAAGCCCCGCAGCCGCGAGCAGAGGTGCCACAACAACCTCCGGAACGGCTGGCGCAACGCATGAAGGAACCCTGGAACGGGGACGATGCGCGTGAATTCTGGCAGGGAATTCAGAGCGAGCGTCAGGATGTAGCTGCATATCGCGAAGTGTTCGCGAAACCGGAAGACGCCCGCGCGCTTAAGGAGCTATATCCAGGCGGTATCAGCGAAGCTCGTGTTGCAGCAGAGCGTGCGCGTGTCTTGGATGACATCGATCGCGCCTATTTCGGCACAGCAGGGAGCGCCTCCCGCGAGCAACTTGCACAGAGGATGATGCGGGAAGATCCTGCCGCATTTCGCGAAATGGTTTTCGTGGGGTTGCGTGCGATTGAACAATCCGGAGCACAAACCGGTAGCAATCTGCCTTCCCCGTCCAGCGGCATCTCCACTACAGCCTCGACACGCGCAACAGAGAGCCGAGCTGAAGAGAACTCCTCGCCCGCAAATGCCTCAACGCGAACGCAAAATGAAACATCAAACGCAGGCCATGACGCGCAGTTGTCAGCATATGTCTCGTTTGAAAAAGCCGCCAACGAAGAATTGGAGCGCAGCATCGGCGGAGCAATCTCGCGAACCATCGAACAAGCGCTGCCTAATGCCGGCAGGGGGAGCCAAGACGCATCGAGCCGGGCAGGACAAGCCCAGCCTCTACAGACAAGATTGAGTGCGGCGATCCGTCAGGACGTGGAGTTGGCGCTGAAGGGCGATCGGCAACTGGGTGAGCAGGTCGCGCAGATTCTGTCGTCGAGGCGTTTTGATAGTGAGACTCGCTCTCAAGTCGTGCGGTTGATTGACGATCGTGCGCGCCAATTGGTGCCCAGCGCGGCAAAGCGCGTTCTGAACGACTGGACACAAACGACGTTGTCAGCACACCGCTCTAGAAATCAAAGAGCAGAGAACTCCGCGGCGCGCACTGATATCCCATCTACGAACGCCGCGACGAGCAGTGTCGCTAGCCGAACCGCGTCGCCGAAATCCGTTGACTATCGCAAGCTGAGCGATGAACAAATCCTTGACCTGTAAGCATCCTAGGGGCGACTGGTGTCAGTTCCTGTATCGTCGCGCTCAATGACCCACTGCCGAGACTTCCGCCAGTAGTACCGAATCTCTTTGCGCCCGTTCTCGGAAAAGAAAGTAGTGGCGCTCAAGACAAACGAGACGACAACAAGTGGAAGCAGGACCAGGGCAAGAGCCAGAATCAGCGCTAACTTGACGGCTGTGGGCCAGTTTCGCATGGCTAACTGACCTTACCACCTTATTTCGGTTTGAAGACTTCAATAGCCAATTTTTTGGCGCCTTCTCAAGAGACGCCCTTGCGATTCCGCGTGACCGGCCGGATTGAAAATCCGGCCAATCCATCGCCCGGAACGCAGCAATCATAAGGAGAACAACAGATGCCAGCACAAGCGAACGCGAACGTCGTTGCGTTGCAGCTCGAGAAGGTGCGCGACAAAGTGCCCCTGCTTTACGAGCGCGACGACATTTTACTCACCATGATCCAGCAGCGCGGCGATGTGGAGAAAGTTTCCAGCCGTAACATGCGCCTGCCTCTGCAGGTAAATCCCGGCGGCAAAGCCGGTTCGTACAACGCTGACGGCGGCGATCTCGGCCGCGGTTCCGGCACGGCATATGACGTCGCGCAGGTTTCCCCGATTTTCTTCCGCTTCGCAATTGAAATCACGAAGCTGGTGGAATATGCGACGACTGGCCGTGAACGGGCCATCGAAAACGCCGCGAAACGCGAAGTAGCCAACGGGATGAAACAGTTCCGCGCATTTCTCGACAAGCTGATGCAGACCGCGGGCAACGGGGTGCTCGGCACGGTCAGCTCGTTCGCCACCACTACTTGGACGATGGCGACGCCTCCGGGCGCGGCTTTGGTCTATGTGGGCCAGACAATCCAGGTCTACGATTCGACGCTGACAACTAATCGCGGCACAGCCAATGTGGTAGCTGCCGATCCGATTAGCCCCACACAGACGATTACCGTGGATGTGAATCCCGGTGGCCTGACGAACGGAGACGTGATTGTTCATGACGGTTTGAGCGGCGCGAGTCCAGTCTCGCTGTTCGGCATCAAATACCATCAGAACAATGCGACCACCGGCACCTGGCTGAACCTGAACCGTGCAACCTATCCTGTACAACTCGCCACGCCACGCGTCAACGCCGGCAACGCTGCACTCACGCCGAGCAACGTTCGGCTCGCCATCAACAAAGTTCGCAAAGCGCTGGGCATCAATCACCTGAGCAAACTCATCGCTTACATGGCGGTGGAGCAGGAGCACGCCTGGGAAAACCTGGGCATCACTGTTTCGCAAATCATCAAAGAGGGCGGAGGCGGGGGCGGCAACGATCTCGACCTACTCTTCAGCGGCCGCAAAACCATGAGCGGTATTCCGATCAAGTCCAGCGTGAACGCCGACCAGACGCGCGTGGATTTTCTCGACCTCTCGCACTGGGGACGCGCGGTGTTGAAGGACATCGACTTCTACGAAGTCAACGGCAACACGGTTTTCCCGATTTACGGTGCGAGCGGCGGCCTCGCGGCCAGCTACATCTTCTACTTCGACACTGCGTTTCAAGTGTGGGACGACTCTCCGCGTACCGGCGCGTTCATTGACACACTGGCTCGGCCCAGCGGCTACTAAAGCGATTGGCCACAGAGACACGGAGACACAGAGGGACAGAGTAGGAAGTCCTCGTTTCTCGATGCTTCCGTGTCTCCGTGGCAATCTTATGGTTCTTATCCTTCGCGAAAAACACGAAACACCGGAAGCAGTGGCTTATCGACTGCTTCGAGCGGGAGGAATCAACCGCTACGGTGAAGCAAATTACCGGGCAGTATGGGGTTGGAATCGCCTCTCGTGGATCGGCGGAAAATTCGAGGAGCATGACCCTGCTACCGGATCGTTGCTTCGTGAAGTCGTCGAGCTGCGCCAGGAGCCAAAATATCCGACGGTGAACCGGTGGCACATTGAAAAATGGCTATCGTCGGAGACGTACGGCTCTCCGCGTGCCTGGTACGCGCAGACCGTGGAGCGCGAGAACGGAATCAGCATTCCTGCGCTGGGGCCGTATCCCTCGCGCGGCGAGTACGAGCATTGCTTCACGTTGCAAGGTCCACAGGGTGAGTTTCTACAACTCACACCTACAATTGCGGAGCACATCGCTAAAGCCATTGAGTGGTCGCGAGAGTTTCCGCGTGCTTCAGCAAGGCATCAGCTTTACGCGCGAGAGCAACGCGCAGACCGCAGCTATGAAGATTGGGCTTTCGACCAATTGGACGACGCAGTTCCTGCTTTCCACAAACAGCCGTTTGTAACAGTTCGGTAGAGGATCATGAACCGACTCCAGATCTGGCTCAGAGGAATTGCCGCCGCAGCAATCACCGGGGCGGCCGGAGGAGTCCTAACTGGACTTGCAGCCGTGGGGATCGATCCTCAGCATTTCAATCTTCAAGCAGGAATGGGCGCGACGATGCGTATCGGTGCAGCGGCCGCATTAATCAACGCGGTGATTGGTGTTGCGGCGTATTTGCAGAAGTCTCCGCTTCCGGAGGCATGACTGCGAGCGAGAGGACACTGCAGCCTCTCAAAAGCTTGACTCAAATCAGCAAAAATCCGACAGGCAAGAATGCCTGTCCTACCAGGACTACCTATGCCAGTCGTTGGATCAAGCGCGTACAACACCGCAGGACAGATCACTTCGCTGGTGCGATCGCTTTTGAATGATTCGCAGGGCAATCTGTTCAGCGACACTGTGCTGTTGCCTTATGCGAATTCCGCCTATCGCAAGCTGCAGCGAGCCATCGGCAACGCGGGCGGAGGCGGGTTCATTCAGGATGATGCGCTGCTCGTAGTGACGGCGGTACCGCAGACGGATACTTCTCTGCAAGTCGCCATCACCGACGCGACGGCCCCACCGAATCAATTGCCGACGGATCTGTTGGTACCTGTGAAGATTTGGGAGCGCCCCAACGGCTCCACCGATGAGTTTCTGGAAATGGTGGACCTCTCGCAACATGGTGGCCTCCCCTCGCGCGTGCAAGACGTGACGCTGAGCGTCTGGGAATGGCGGGCCGACGGGATTTACTTTCTTGGCGCAACGCAGGACACACAGATTCGCTTGCGCTACTTGAAAGCATATCCGGACTTCACCGATGCGACGTCACCCGTCCTGGTGCGCAACTCGCAGGAAGCAATTGCTTACGCTACCGCTGCACTCGCGGGTTGGGCGCGCGGCGGCCCGCTCGCGGAAAAATGGGACGACGCAGCCGCTGATGCCATCGAAGATCTCGTCAGCGCCGCCGTGCGCCGCGAACAGCAATCTTCCAGGCGCCGCAGACCATTTTCCGCTCGCAGTGGATACACACCATTCTAAGCCGCTGTAGCTCAGACCCTGCTTGCGCAGGCAAGCTTCAGGTCTGAGGTTCTTCGAATACGACGGCAACCACTTCGACGTGGGCAGCATGTCCGCGTCGGGGAAAACCTCACACCTAAAGATGTTAGTTACAAATTGAAGGAGCGATCATGCCGATTACGATTTCGCTGTCGCAATTGAACGTAGATTCTTCGGCGAGCAATTTTGTCTACGCCATTGGAACGCTTACGTTTTCGGGAAGCTATCCTACCGGCGGTGACACACTCGATTTTACTCAGATCGCGGACAAGCTGCCCTCAACGCAAATCGTTCAGGCCTTCGGTGAATCGCAGAATGGCAACAGCGGCTACTACGTCGCTGTAGCCGGCAGCGCCCTCAACAACTGGAAATTGAAAGCCTTCAATGGCGGCGGCACCGAAATCACCGGCGGGGCCTACCCAGCGAGCGTCACCACCGACATCGTGCAACTCGCCATCACCGCTCGCAAGCTGCTGTAGTTCTAACAGATCACTTGCCCCAGAGGTGGTCTAGGGGGCAAAGTGACTCAACTCGAAAATCATTGGTTGCTTAGGTCCGCTCGCAAGATACTGTCTCTATTTGCGGCAAAAGAGGTAAAGACCCCCTTGTCATTTTTCCACCGTTTGACAAACGCAATTGTTGCGCTAGCAATGGTGGGCGTCCTCTTACTGCCGCCGAAGGAGAGATTTGAGCTATTTATTGGAGCGGGGTCTATTTTGTTCTTTTTGGCTGTGATTATAGGTGTAATCACTTGGTCGAAGCCGAAGAACTGGTCTATGGAGCAACAGGGTATCGGAGATCACCGACGCAGGCGACCCTTTCCTCGTCTGGCTCAGTACGTAGGAAGAAAGGGTCCGCTGCGTGATGTTTCGCATTTGCTACTGCAATTCTGAACGTCATCGTTAGGACGCCCCCACAAACGGAACTTCCAAAAGTCATATTGCAAAGGTCACGGAATGATACGATCAAAAATCGCGATGGGGTTTCTCTGGACATTGCTGGCGCTCGTTTTGCACGTCTTGCCAGGCGCGGTTGGACCGGCGCGCGCGCAAAGCTCGCGTAAAGACGACATCGTTTTCAACTCGCGCGGCACTCCGCTGGCCGGTGCTACAGTTCGCGTTTGCGCGATGCCCGCGAGCGGCCAGCCCTGCACACCGCTTGCGTTGATTTATTCCGACGCTGCACTCACCCAAGCGCTTGCGAATCCCACATCCACCGACGGGATGGGCAACTATTTCTTCTACGCGGCACCGGGGAAGTACGAAATCGAAATCTCCGGCCCGGGCATCAACACAAAGCAAATTCCAAACGTCATTCTGCCAACCGACCCTTCTTCACCGGTATTTACCGGCGCAATCAGCGCGTTCTCTCTGTCGCTTAGCGGCAACCTGACGGTGAATGGCAATACCACCGTCGTTGGCAACCTTGCCAGCGGCACGCTAAACCTCGCAAATCAGAGCACTCCACCAGGATCGGCCAGTTCCGGCACCGTCAATCTCTACACCAAAACCGCGGACAAGCGCCTCTACTACAAAGATGACGCCGGCATCGAGAATGGCCCGCTCGGCGCCGGGGTGCAAGCCAACGCGGTCAACACCTTCACAGCGAGCCAGAACCTGGATGCCGGTTTGCACATCAAGGGTCCAGACCCGTATAGCGACATGGCCCGCTACGGCGGGTATTTCAACGCTTCACCACCGGCCACGACCGCGAGCTGCACGAACGCCAGCACTTCCGTTACGCTGGCCGCCGCGCTGGATTTTCAGGATGCGACAGCGTTTTCCGGAACGGGCATTGGAAACGGCATCGTGCTCTACAAGTGCGGCGCCGCGACAGGACTGACGACACCGCCGGCTCCGACCGTGACGCCCTACGGCGTAACGGGTGGCGCGACGACTTACAACTACAAGTATGTCGCGGAGGACTTTAGCGGCGGTCTTACCGCAGCTTCGGCGCAGGGCTCCGCCACCACGGGAGCCTCAACACTTGGGACCAATACCGTAACGCTGACGAACGTAGTCTGGAACAACACGCTGAACGGCGAGCAAATCTATACCTGCTCCGGAAATTGCAACATGGGGGTCAACTCGCCCATCCGCATTGACGGCTTCACAAACAATCGCTTCAATGGGAATTACACTGTCATCGCGCAAACTTCCACCACCTTCACAGTCTATTCGCCCGCCGTTACTGTGCCCGCAGTAACCAGCGAATCTGCCGCAGCTACAGTGAAGCTGCTGGCGTGCAACCTGCTCACTTTGCCCGCTTCCTCCGTCGCAAGTATTGAGACGGGTGGCGATTCCGTGCTGCGCTATTGGGTCTATCGGAACAACACCGTGGCTTTCGTCGTTCAGTCACACGATCCCTACTACGAGGATTGCGGGATGAACATGGACAACACCCGCATCCCAAGTTATGTTCCGGCATCTCCGGGAAGCGCCGTGAATAAGTGGCTTGCCACGACCATCGCCTCCGGCGGCGGAACGATCAACATCGTCGTGGCAAACGCAGCTGGGAACACCGCCAGCGGCGTAACCGCCCTGCACGACAACTCTCAGAACTTGCTCGCTGCGACGAATGCTTCGCATTTTTCAACGCCCGTGTACTTGTCAGGCGCAGCGCCATTCAACGCCACGACCGTTTTCACGAGCGCGAAGGCTTCTAACACCAAGATTCTGCTGCCGACTGGGGTCACCATCAATCAGCCGTGGGTGGTGAAGTCCAACGGCGTTACGATTGAAGGCGGCCAGCCTAACGGCGCGTCCTCCTTCGTATTCGAGAACCCAGCACAAATTGTTGGAGCGGGCGCTGCGTACCCAGTCGTCCTCGTAACTACGATTAACCCCAACGGATCCGGCAGCGGCGTCATGTTCAAGAACATCTTGTTCAACGCGCCTGCCCTCGGACAGATAGCCTTCGTCGCAGATTTCAATCTTGGCACGTTGTTTGGGCTCCAGATGGACAACGTAAGCTTTTTTAACAGCCTCAGTACGTCCAACGTAAATACGCCAGCGGCAATCTTCAAAAGCCTCAGCGAATCTTCTATCGGCAAGCCTGGAAATAGAAATGCCTGCAGTACAGCTCAAATCGCTCCCGGCCCTCCCTGTATGAGATTTACAACCGCCTCGACTGCTATCAGCGCAACGACGGGAGGCGTAACACTCGCGAGGGACACCCAGATCAACGGCTTTGCTATGCAGGGCGGGGGATCGAGCTATCAGTTTGACACTTTGCCTTTTACGAACACCGGAGGCGTATCTCCCTTTGGTGCGACGGATATTCGTTTCGTTGATGGCCTCCGTGAAATTGGCAAAGGGCCGTTCCTGCGTGTTGCGGCAACATCTGGAAGTTTCTGGTTTAAATATATCGACGACGATGCACCGAACGCGCAGATAGGCAATGGATGGGTGGATGCGGCTTACCAAGGAATGCAGACATCGAACTACGACTTCGAGAATATGACTACCTCCGTTGGCGGACAGGTCGCCGTTGCGGGTGTCGGAAACGTCACCTTTGGGCCCAACGGTTTCTCTAACTCCTCTGCCGGAACAACGGGATCGGGATTCTCCAGCGTCCCCCGGGCGAGTGGAACGGGAACTATCACAGCCAGTGGCACGGCTAACATCGGCTACCTGCTGGGACAGCCAGCTGCTCCTAACGTGGCCGTTGGTGCGCATAGTTCCTGCGCCTCTAACTGCGTCGCAGCCGGCACCTACGTCTACGCCATCACCGCACTCGATGTGTATGGGAACAGTTCGCTACTCTCGACCGGCACCACCGCCACGACGGATGGTACGCAGACAATCACCATTAGTTGGACGCCCGTTCCCGGCCAAGCGATTACCAATCCTTTCCGGGGAACTACCCTTGCAAATGCTTTGGGCTTGTTTAACAACGGGCCAGGGGGTTCTGGGTTTGGTGGAACAAGCTACGTGGATGTGGGCGGCAATTTCTACACGAATAGCGGTTTTAATCAAGGTATCGGTGCGGCCGCCTCCCTGGGCAGTCAGGGTATCGCAGGCCAGCAACTCACACTGACGAACAGCAACTTCAAGGATGTCATCTCTGGAACTCTAACCGCCAGCCGCACGCAAACATTGCCTGACGTCACGGGATATATCCCGGTCACCAGCTACGTCAATTCGGGATACGACAACGCCACACGTGGCAACGGGTCGATCGGCGCGAACTGGACTGTCCAACAGAACGGCCTCAACATTGCCTCCAACCAGATTCAAGGTACAACTGCAGCCGTCTCCAACACTGCTTATTGGAATGCTAATCCTTTCTCGCCGGTTCAATTTGCACAAGTCACCATCACCGCACTCAACGGCGTCACGGATTTTCCTGGCGTCACGGTTCTCGCGTCTGGAACTGGAGCAAGCGCGACATACTACGACTGCGTGGAGAACAGCACCACCATTTTCATTCAGCGCGTGGTCAACGCTGGAAGCACGAACCTGACCAGTACTGCTTCCACCGGCTCCGTCGGCGATCTATTGCGTCTGGAAATCGCTCCGGGAGGATCGCTCTCTTGCATCAAAAATGGCAGCGTTGCGCTGACCGCAACGGATGCTCAGATTGTTTCCGGATCGCCGGGTTTGCTGATTTCTGGAAACGTCGCAACGGAGAAAAACTGGAGTGGCGGGAACTTGCATCCGCTCGCGCAGCTTGACGTCGAGCAGGACTGGTCGAAGACGCAGCATTTCACGCAAGGCGTTGCGTTTGGAACGGAAACATTTACCGCCAGCCCGCGCTCGGAACAAAATGTGTTCCTGCCTGGCGCGCTAACGTCAACCTGGACCGGTGCGACCTGGACCGCCGACAAAGCCCTCACCATCACTCGGATTCAGGTACAAGCAAAGACTGCGCCCGCCGGTTGCACTACGAATGCAATTGTTCGGCTCACAGACGGAACAACGCCGGTAAATGTCACCGTCTCTGCCGCGGCCAACGACAGTGGTGCAATTTCGCAGAACTATGCAGCGGGATCATCTCTACAGGTTCTAGTGCAAACCGCCGCGGCCGGCTGTACCACCAGCCCTGCGGACGCCAACGTCACCGTGCAATACCGAATGCAATAGTGCGCGCGAGAAATAACTTTTGGTCTCCTCTGCTGTAATCACATTGCGGTCATCTCCGAAGCGAACGATGACTACGTAGTTTCGCGGCTTGCTCCGTAGCGGAGACTTGGCTATTCTTCACGGACTTATGCTGCAGGTTCTTCGGCACTATGTTCCGAACCGCTATATCGCACTGGACTTGGCTTTTATTACTTGTTTGATTTCCGCGTGGTTTTTCCCGCAGACCGAGGGAGGTGTCCTGGGCGCCATCGAGAAGATGGGATCTAGTTTTGCCAGAAGTAAACGGATGGCGATACTTTCTGTCGCTCTCGCCGTAATTTTGGTGAGGTTCGGTCTTCTGTGGGTCAGCCCGGTACCTATCCCACGTTTTCATGACGAGTTCAGTTATCTCCTTGCGGGAGACACATTCGCACATGGCCGCCTGTCAAACCCACCCCATGCGATGTGGGTTTTCCTGGACACCGTTCACATCAATCAAGAACCCAGATACATGTCCAAATATCCGCCGGGTCAAGGATTCTTTCTGGCCTTAGGTGAAATCTTGGGGCACCTGTAGATGGTCAAGACGTTGTTCCTTTCCTCGACTAGACTGAGCGCGGACCATGATGCAACCCGATCTTCGAAGCAGAGGTAGGACTCAGAAGAAGCTACTGTAAGATAAGGACTTAG